>NZ_SMTT01000008.1 GCF_004357905.1 Campylobacter lari
ACCGCTTTTATAATTAAACACCAAAGAAAATTTCAGGTTTTAATCTAAGCATTAAACAATATGCAGCCAAACTAGCTTGCTCTCTTGTATAGTTTCTATTGCCTTGTATATGAATGCATTCTTGTAAAAAGGTTCCATCTTTATACATAGCTCCTATGTAGATGGTGCCTGCTTTGGTATTTTTATCATTTTCTTCTCCAGCTACCCCACTAAGCGCTAAAGCAAAATCACAATTTGTGGTTTTAAAAACCCCTTTTAACATAAAATAAATACAACGATCAGAATATTCCCCAACACTTTCTAAAGTATCATTGCTCACCCCAAGCCAAGAATTTTTTAAACGATTAGAATAAGTGATCAAAGAACCCTCAAACACATTAGAAATTCCTGAATTTTCAGCAAATTTTGAAGCACAAAGTCCTGCGGTACAACTTTCTGCAAAGGAAATTTTTAAGTTTTTTTCTAAAAGTTTTTTGGCTATAAATTTAATAGGATCGTTTCCTAAAAATACTTTTCCTGCAAAAAGTTTGAAAACCCCTTTTAAAAAGCCTTCTAGTTTTCCATATTGACTAGCGCTTGCTCTAATACAAATAAGATTATCTAATAATGCACTTGAGCAAGTTTGAATTTCAAAAGAAGTAGTAAGTGTGCTAAGTAAGATATTTGCACTCATTTCATCTATATCTAAAAGACAAAAATACGCATAGTCAAGTTCAGGATTTTGCAAAATCAAAGGTAATTTTTGCTCTATATTTATATTTAATAAATTAATATGGCATTGCTCAAAAGAACTTAAAAAGGAATTTTTTTCACGCAAAGCTTTTGAAGGTACTAGGGTATCATTTTCTAAGATTAAAACATCATCATTTAAGGTTGCTATGATTTTAGCTATGGTTGCATAGTATTCGCTAATGCTAAAAATGGTTATATAGCTATATTCTTTAGAAAGTTTTTCAAGTAAAAAAGGAAGTTCTTTGTCAGGTTTGTTTATAAATTTTAACTCATGAAGCTCTAAAAACTGCTTTTTGTATTCTTCTTGTATATAACGCATATAATTTTCATTAATAATAATTTCATTGCCTATAATGATGATGAGATGTTTCATGATTTTCCTTTTTTTATTGCGATTATAACAAAAAAATAAGTGCAAATTAAAAGTATTTTAAGTAGAATTTACTATTTTTAAATTTTTCAAGGTGGATTATATGGATTATAAAGATACGCTATTGCTTCCAAATACGACTTTTGCAATGCGTGCAAATTTAGCAGAGCTTGAGCCTAAGCGTTTTAGTAAGTGGTTTGAAAACAACTATGCTTATGAAAAAATGAAACAAAAAAGACAAGGAATAAGCGAGAGTTTTACTTTACATGATGGCCCTCCTTATGCTAATGGACATTTGCATATTGGCCATGCTTTAAATAAAATTTTAAAAGATATCATCATTAAAATGCATTATTTTCAAGGTAAAAAAGTGCGTTTTACTCCTGGTTGGGATTGTCATGGTTTACCGATAGAACAGCAAGTTGAAGTTAAACTTAAAGATAAAAAGCAAAGTTTAAGCAAAAAAGAAATTCGTGAGTTTTGTAGAGAGCATGCGAGAGAATTTGTAAATATCCAAAGAGATGAATTTAAGTCTTTGGGTGTGATTGCTGATTGGGATGAGCCATACTTGACTATGAAAAATGCTTTTGAGGCAGATATTTACAAAGCTTTATGTAAAATCGCTAAAAAAGGACTTTTGCTAGAAAGAAGTAAGCCTGTTTTTTGGAGTTGGGCTGCTAAGAGTGCATTAGCAGAAGCTGAAGTAGAGTATGAAGACAAAGAAGATTATTCTATTTTTGTAGCTTTTGAGCTTGATAAAACTTCCCTTGAAAAGCTAGGTGTAAAAAAAGCTAAAGCAGTCATTTGGACTACCACGCCTTGGACTTTACCGGCAAATCAAGCTATATCTTTAAATCCAAATGAAAAATATGTTATCACTGAAGAAGGTTATATTTTTGCTAAAGCCTTGCTTGAAAATATGATTAATAAAAACTTCACTCAAGGAAAAATTCAAAAAGAACTTTTAGGTTCTGAATTTGAAAATTTAAGTGCTATTAATCCACTCAATCAAAGAAAATCCACTCTTATTTTAGGCGATCATGTTTTAATGGAAGGTGGAACAGGGCTTGTACATACTGCACCGGGTCATGGTGAGGATGATTATTATGTGTGCTTAAAATATGGCATTGAAGTGATTATGCCAGTAGATGATGGTGGGTGTTATGATGAAACACTAAGAGCTAAAGGGCTTTTGCCAGAGCATTTATTAAATGAGTTTATAGGACTTCATATTTTTAAAGCAAATGAGCGTATTTTAGAATTGCTTGGCGAAGCTTTGCTTGAAAGTTCTAAATTTATACATTCTTATCCATTTTGTTGGAGAACACATAAACCGGTTATTTATAGAGCTACAAAACAATGGTTTATCTTAATGGATGAGAAAAAATTAGATGGAAAATCTTTAAGAGAGCTAGCACTAGAGCAATTAAATAATGTGAAATTTTACCCAGAAAGTGGGGTAAAAAGACTTAGTTCTATGATAGAAAATCGCCCTGATTGGTGTATATCAAGACAAAGAGATTGGGGTGTGCCTATCGCATTTTTTAGAGATAAAAACACCAAAGAAGTGATTTTTGATGATGATGTTTTAGATCATTTAGTGGGAATTTTTGAAGCAAATGGAGCTGATGCGTGGTGGGATTTAGAAATAAAAGATTTATTATCGCCAAATAGCAAATATGATCCAAATAATTTAGAAAAAGTTTATGATATTTTAGATGTTTGGTTTGATAGTGGTAGCACTTGGGAAGCAGTATTAAACTCAGCAAGATATGATGCAGGAGAATATCAAGCTTCAATGTATCTTGAAGGAAGTGACCAGCACCGTGGATGGTTTCAAAGCTCACTTTTAATTTCTACTGCTATCAATCACAAAACCCCATATAAAAATATACTTACTCATGGCTTTACCGTAGATGAAAAGGGTCAAAAAATGAGTAAATCTAAGGGTAATGTGATTTTACCTCAAAATGTAGCTAAAAATTATGGGGTAGAAATTTTAAGACTTTGGATAATGCTTAGTGATTATTCAACAGACTTAAAAATTTCAGATAATATCTTAAAACAAGTAAGCGAGCAGTATAGAAAGATAAGAAATACTATAAGATTTTTACTTGCAAATACTAATGATATGGAATTTTTAGAAACAAAAAATTTCACACTTTTAGATAAGTGGATTTTAATGCGTGCAAAAGTTGCTTTTGAAGCATGTGAAGTTGCTTTTGAAAAATATGAATTTGCAAAAGGCTTTAGTGTGCTTTTAAATTTCTTAAGTGCGGATTTAAGTGGAATTTATTTAGATGTGTGCAAAGATAGATTGTATTGTAATGCAAAAGATGATACAAAAAGAGTAAGCGCGCAAAGTGCTATGGTGCTAATAGCTAGAAAACTTTTCACGCTTTTAGCTCCAAGTTTAACTTACACTATAGATGAAGCTTTAGAACATGCAAATGTGGCTATTAAAGAAAATGCTAAAGATGTGTTTGATTTGGTGTTAAAAAATGGCTTTGATTATGAGTATAAAATCGAAGATGATTTATTTATAAAATCAAGAGAAAAATTCTTTGAGCTTGTTGATGTATTAAAAAAAGACAAAATCATCAAATCAACCTTAGAGTTAAGCTTGCAAACAAGCGCAAATGAGCTTTTGAGTGAAGATATTGAAGAAGTAGCTGATTGGTTTATGGTAAGCTCGATAGAAAGCTTAGATGATAAAGAAACTTTGAGTGAGTTTAAAATAGATGATCATAGTTTTAAAATCGTGCGTTCTTTATTGCACAAATGTCCAAGATGTTGGAAATTTTTAGCAAAAGAAGAAGAATGTTTATGTCCAAGATGTAATAGCGTGGAAAAAGCAAAAAATGTTTGAGCAAGCTTTACCTTTTAGCGTGGTGGTGATTACTTTATTGAGCTTTTTATTTATCACGCTTTTTTTGTTTTATTTGGTTAAAAAATTTAAGGATAAATAATGGTAACTTTAAAAGAAGCTTTGAAATTTTCAAATGAAGAATTAGAAAATCTAAAAAAAGAATTAAATGAAAAAGCACATCAGCAAAAGCATTTAGGTGCTTATGTAGAGCAGTTTTTAAATAAAGACTTAAGCACTTCAGGTACTGGCGTACCAGTAGCTATAAAAGATAATATTAGTGTAAAAGATTGGGAATTAACTTGTGGTTCTAAAATTTTACAAGGCTATGTGGCTCCTTATGATGCAAGCGCTATTGTAAATTTACGCAAAAATAATTTTACTCCATTTGGAAGATGTAATATGGATGAGTTTGCTATGGGAAGTACAAGTGCAACTTCTTTTTATGGTAAGACTTTAAATCCGCTTGATAATACTAAAGTTCCAGGTGGAAGTAGTGGGGGGAGTGCTGCTGCGGTTGCTTCAGGGATAGCTTTGGCAAGTTTGGGTTCAGATACAGGTGGTTCGGTAAGACAGCCTGCTGCATTTTGTGGTTGTGTTGGGTTTAAGCCAAGTTATGGAAGAGTTAGTAGGTATGGTTTAGCAGCGTATTCTTCAAGCCTTGATCAAATCGGAGTTTTAACGCAAAATGTTGAAGATGCTGCGATTTTATATGATGCTATTGCAGGTTATGATGAAAAAGATAGCACAAGTGCAAACATAGCTTTTGAACCAACCGCACCAAAACTAAATGCAAATAAAAAGCTAAAAATAGCTGTGATTAAAAACTATATAGAGCAAACTAATGATGATGTAAAACAAGCCTTATTAAAAACTATAGATATATTAAAAGCAAATGGCCATGAGATTGTTTATAAAGACTTAATGGATTCTACATTTGATGTTGCGGCTTATTATATCATAGCAGCAGCTGAAGCAAGTGCAAATTTAAGCCGTTATGATGGCGTAAGATATGGTAGAAGAAGTGAAAAATGTGACAATCTTAGCCAAATGTATGTAAATAGCAGAAGTGAAGGTTTTGGTGAGGAAGTAAAAAGAAGAATTTTACTAGGAACCTTTGTTTTAAGTAGTGGCTATTATGATGCATACTACATCAAAGCACAAAAGGCTAGAAGATTTATCAAGCAAAAATATGAAGAAATTTTAAACGATTGTGATTTGATTTTTATGCCAGTTGCTCCAAGCGTTGCTTTTGGTTTTAACGATATAAAAACTCCAGTGCAAATGTATTTAGAAGATGTATTTACTATTTCAGTGAATTTAGCAGGACTTGGTGGCATTAGTGTGCCAGTAGGAAAAAATGAAAATGGACTTAGTATTTCTGCTCAGCTTATATGCAAAGCTTATGATGAGCAAACTTTATTAGATGGTGCTTTGAGCTTGGAAGAAATTATCAAAAACAAATAAAGGAAAAATTATGAAAATCATAAAACGCGCTTTGACTTTTGAAGATGTTTTACTAGTCCCTCAATATTCTGAGGTTTTACCTAAAGAAGTAGATATTAAAACAAGACTTACAAAAAATATCACCTTAAATATGCCTTTGATTTCGGCTGCTATGGATACAGTTACTGAACATAGAGCAGCTATTATGATGGCAAGGCTTGGTGGCATAGGGGTAATCCATAAAAATATGGACATAGCTTCACAAGTTAGAGAGATAAAAAGAGTTAAAAAAAGTGAAAGTGGCGTGATTATGGATCCTATTTATATAGGGCCTAAAGCAAGTGTTAAAGAAGCGCTAGAACTCATGGCTGAATATAGAATTTCAGGCGTTCCTGTGGTAGATGAGAATAAAATTTTAATAGGAATTTTAACTAATCGCGATTTAAGATTTGAAACTAACTTTGATAATTTAGTAGAAAATGTAATGACAAAAATGCCTTTAATCACTGCTAAAAAAGGCTCTACTTTAGATGATGCAGAAAGGATTTTCTCTACTAATAAAGTAGAAAAACTTCCAATCGTAGATGAAAATAATCGCTTAGAAGGTTTAATCACTATAAAAGATTTGAAAAAACGCAAAGAATATCCAAATTCAAATAAAGATGCTTATGGAAGATTAAGAGTGGCTGCAGCCGTGGGTGTGGGTCAGCTTGATCGCGTAAAGGCTTTAGTAGAAGCTGAAGTTGATGTTATAGTAATGGATAGTGCGCATGGACATTCTAAAGGGATTATTGATACATTAAAAGCAATTAAGGCTGAATTTAATGTAGATGTGATAGTAGGAAATGTTGCAAGTGCTAAAGCGGTTAAAGATCTATGTGAAGCAGGTGCAGACGCTGTTAAGATAGGTATAGGACCTGGTAGTATTTGCACCACACGCATTGTTTCAGGTGTGGGTGTACCTCAAATTTCAGCTATAGATGAATGTGCAATAGAAGCGAGTAAATACAGCGTGCCAGTAATCGCTGATGGGGGTATAAAATACTCAGGCGATATTGCAAAAGCTATCGCAGCAGGAGCAAGTAGTGTGATGATAGGTTCACTTTTAGCAGGAACTGATGAGAGTCCAGGTGAGTTATTTACTTATCAAGGAAGACAATATAAGAGTTATCGTGGCATGGGAAGCTTAGGTGCTATGCAAAAAGGTAGTTCAGATAGATATTTCCAAGAAGGTACAGCTCAAGATAAACTTGTACCTGAAGGTATTGAAGGTAGGGTGCCTTATGTAGGAAGTATAAAAAGTGTAGTACATCAACTTTTAGGTGGGCTTAGATCTTCTATGGGTTATGTAGGTGCAGTAGATATCAAAGCTTTCCAAGAAAGAGCTGAATTTGTAGAAATCACCGCAGCAGGATTAAAAGAAAGCCATGTGCATGATGTAACTATCACTGCTGAAGCACCAAATTATAAGGTGAGTAATTAATGGAATTTGAAGATCATATCAAACAAGCCGAGCTTTCTTTGGAAAAACTTAATGATAAAGATTTGGACCTTAAAACTTGCGTAGAAATTTATAAAGAAGGTTTAAAAAGTATCAAGCAAGCAAGAACTATGCTTGAAAATGCTAAATTAGAAATCGAGCAAGTAGATGAGTAGTGTTGTAGCTTTACAATTTCCCACTTTGGCTTTGAGTGAATCAAGGCTTGATTATTATCTAAAAGCTGCCAAGGAAAGTGGTGCGAATTTGGTGGTTTTGGGTGAGTATGTTTTAAATAGCTTTTTTAGTGAGCTAAAAACTATGCCAAAAAGCATGATCAAAGAACAAAGTCAAAGCAAAAAAGCAAGCTTGATAAAACTTGCTAAAAAATATGATTTAAATATTATTG
Organism: Campylobacter lari; assembly: GCF_004357905.1. Classification (NCBI taxonomy): domain Bacteria; kingdom Pseudomonadati; phylum Campylobacterota; class Epsilonproteobacteria; order Campylobacterales; family Campylobacteraceae; genus Campylobacter; species Campylobacter lari. The sequence continues at coordinate 7,301 of NZ_SMTT01000008.1, forward strand.
CACCTTTCATAAGTGTTGAAAATGATGGTTTAAAAAAACTATGCTTAAAAGTAGGTCCACAAAATGTAAAAGTGTATGAGCAACAAATTTTAATGCCTTATGCACACTGGAATGAAGAAAAATTTTTTAACAATAAAAAAGCTGATAAGCTTAAACTTTTTACTTTCACACATGAGGGCTTAAAATGTGCTTTGCTTTTTGGCTTTGAGGCACATTTTGATATCTTTTGGCAAATGATCATGAAAAAAAAGATAGACTTAGTCATCATTCCCACAGCTAGCACCTTTGAAAGTAATCAAAGATGGCTAGAACTTTTAAAAACAAGAGCCTTTTTAAACTCAACAAGCATTTTAAGGGTTAATCGTATAGGTAATTTAAAGCAAGAAAATGAGTGGAAATTTTATGGAGATAGCTTTTTTATTAATGCTTTTGGCGAAGTGCAAGAGCAACTTGGCGATCAAGAAGAAATGCTTGTAGTGGAAGTTAGTAAGGCAAATGAAGCTAGAAATTTATGGGGCTTTGATAAGCTTGTGAAAAATTATGAAGAATAGTTTATATTTTAAAACACAAATTATACTTTTAATATAAAGTATAATTTGTTAGAATTAATAATTTAATATAGTAAATTTGGATTTAACTATTTTGTTTATTAACTATAAACCAAAGAATTGAAAATCCTATTATTCCAATTGGTAAGGCAAGCATAAATAATAAAAATTTTATAACTATTTTTGCAATGATTAAAAAAGAGCATTGATAAAAAATACATTATCTCCAAGCAGTATATTTTTTAGTTCTTTCCATACAAAATATGCAAAAGGAAATAATAAAAATTAATTCCTAACATAATGAAAAAAGAGATGTCGCTAGACGGTGGAGTGATTAAATAAAAAAACAAAAAAATACATGCTGTAAACACATAATGTCTTATAAGTCATACTAGATTTATAGTGCTAAAAACTTTTAGTGGATTGATCAAATTTTACTCCTTATTTATTTATAAAATATTTTGCAATTTTATTTTTTTAAATTAATTTAAACTTAATATTTTTATTTTAATATTGTTATATTAATACTAAATTAAATATAAAGTAGTTTTAGTATTAATAATTTATATAAGATTGTGTAAATATTTTGATGTGGCTATATGATTTATATCAGGATAAAATAAATACTCATTAAAAAGTTTATATTTTATTTTTAGTAAACAAATGATAGAATTTTGCCTTAAATTTTCAAAAAATTTGAGGCAAGAATGCAAAAAATTCATTTTATAGGTATAGGCGGTATTGGAATTTCAGCTTTGGCGAGATTTTTAAAAGAACAAGACTTTAAGATTAGTGGTTCTGATATCAAAGAAAGTAAAATCACAAAAGAATTAGAAAAAGAAGGTATAAATATAAAAATTCCTCATCATAAAGACAATGTCAAAGATGTGGATTTAGTGGTGTATTCAGCTGCTATCAAAGAAGATAATGAGGAATTAATCAGCGCAAAAAAACAAAACATCATAACGCTTTCAAGAAAAGAAGCCCTGCCTATGATTTTAAAAGACAAAAGAGTTTTTGCGGTTGCGGGAGCCCATGGTAAAAGCACGACTTCAAGCATTTTAGCAAGCTTGATAGAAGCTTCTGTTATTATTGGTGCAGTGCTAAAAGAAAGTGGTACCAATATGCTTTATAAAGAAAGCGAAAATCTCATTTTTGAAGCTGATGAGAGTGACAGTTCTTTTTTGAACTCAAATCCTTATTTAGCTATAGTGACTAATGTTGAAGCAGAACATTTAGATCATTATGGAAACGATCTTTCAAAATTATACAAAGCTTATGAAGACTTTTTGCGTTTGTCTAAAATTCAAGTGATTAATGCTGAAGATGAGTTTTTGTCAAGTTTAAATTTAAATAATGCAAAAAAGCTTTACCCAAGCAAAGATATCACAAATATTTATATGAAAGTAGAAAATTTTAAGCCAAAAACCTATTTTACACTTAAAGATTTAGGCGAATTTAGCGTTTTTGGTATGGGTGAGCATGTGGCGATGGACGCTGCTTTGGCTATTTTGGCTGCGAGTGAATTTATAAATATAGAAGAGCTAAAAACTAAGCTTTTAAAATATCAAGGGATTAAAAAAAGATTTGATATTTTGTTTGCAAATGAAAATATGGCTTTGATTGATGATTATGGGCACCATCCAACAGAAATTAAAACAACACTTAAAGCAGCAAGTGAGTATGCAAGGCTAGCTGGATATAAAAAAATCATAGCTATTTTTGAGCCTCATCGTTATACGCGTTTAAGTGCAAATATAGAGTATTTTAGTGAAGTTTTAGCAAATGTTGATGAGCTTTATATTTTACCTGTGTATGCAGCTGGGGAAGCTAAAATAGAAATTAATATGCAAAAATACTTTCCAAAAGCTAAATTTATAAAAGAAATCAAAAGAGAAGAAAATGCTATTTATCTTGATGATGAGTTGATTGAAAATGGTTTGGTAATTGGCTTTGGTGCGGGAGATATAAGCACAAAGCTTAGGGGAAAGTATGTTTAAGATTTTTTTATATATTTTAGCTTTTTTTGCGATTTTACTTTTTTTTGTTTTTTTACGTAAAAAAATAGGCAAGATTAGTAATTATCTTTTGATTTTAGTGTTGATTTTGATGATTGCTTTTGCGATTAAATTTGAGTTAAGTGCCACAAGAAGTGGTGTTTTAAAAAAAGAAACACTCAATGCATTTTTACAAGGACAAAGTTTGATTTGCAAAGATATTAATGTCACTAAAGAGTATTTTAACTTTGAACATGGAACGCAAAGTTTTATTTCAAATGGTAAAAATAAACAATTTAAAGCCTATGTTTTTGATATAAAAGATTGCAAGGTAGATAAATAATGCAAGAGCAATTTTTTAAAAAGCTAGATTTAGATGGCTATATAGAAGACTTTAGGGGGCTTTTTGCGAGAGATAAAGAAATTTTTTTACAAGGTGATAGCAAGCTTCATTATAAAAGGATCAATGAGCTTTCGCTGATTGATTTTAATCCTCCACCTATAATAGAAGAGCTAAATAGTGCTTTAACTCATCTTAGCAAGCAAGGAATTTTGCATTTAAGTCAAAGCTTTGAATTTATTAAAATCTGTATGTATTTTAGATACTTAAAGGGCTTAAAATTTGAAGAAAGCTTAAAAGAATGGCTTTTAAAAATAGAAATTCCACAGGCTATTTTAGAGCTTTTTGAGTATTTTGATGAAAAGGGTGAGATTAAGGAAAGTGTCGATGAAAGACTTGTTAATTTAAATTTAGCTCTAAAAATGAAAAAAGAAAGCTTGGTGGCTGAGTTTAAAAAACTTACCTATACTAAAAGTCTTAGTGCGTATTTAATCGATACTCAAATCCATCTTATCAATGGTATGGAGGCCTTGCTTTTACGCGGTGGGTTTAATCATGTCTTAAAAGCAAAAATCATAGGTAGAAGTAGCGGCGGTGGATTTTATGCGGTGCCTTTGAGTGTAGAAAAAATCCAAAGTCAAATAGATGAAATCAAAGATGCTAAAGAAGAAATTTTTTATGAGTATGCTAAAAAAATCAGCTTAATTTTTTATAAAAATTTGATGTTTTTGAAATTTATCAATAATGCTTTTGATTTATTTGATCATTATAGCGCTAGAGTTTTGATGGCTAAAAAACATGATTATGAGTTTGTTTTAGCTGATAGCTCTAATAATTTAAGCTTATATAACTTCGCACATCCGGCTTTAAAAAATGCAAAAAGCGTTAATATAGAGTTTAATAAAAAAGTTTTAATCATCACAGGTGTAAATGCAGGTGGTAAGTCTATGCTTTTAAAAGGAATTTTAAGTGCAGCTTTGCTTGCAAAGCATTTGCTTCCTATGAGAATTAATGCACAAAAAAGCCAAATAGGAAATTTCAAAGAATTTGATGCGATTTTAGAAGATCCGCAAAATGTAAAAAATGATATTTCTACTTTTGCGGGAAGAATGTTACATTTTTCTAAGCTTTTGGGTAAGAAAAATGTTTTATTAGGGGTTGATGAGATAGAGCTCGGGACAGATTTTGAAGAAGCTGCGTGTTTATATACTGAGCTTATTTCTAAGCTTTTAGAACAAGATAATAAAATCATCATTACAACTCACCACAAACGCCTTGCTATGCTTTTGGCGAAAAATTCACAAGTAGAACTCATCGCTGCTTTGTATGATGAGGAATTATCACGCCCAAAATATGAGTTTTTAAAAGGCACCATAGGTAAATCTTATGCATTTGAAACGGCTTTAAGATATGGCATAAGTGCAAATTTAGTGCAAAATGCTAAAAAGCTATATGGCGAAGATAAAGAAAATTTAGAAGAAATGGTAAGTAAAAATATCAATCTTGAACTTTCTTTACGTAAGAAAAATGAAGAACTTGAGAAAAAAGAAGCCAAAGTAGATGAAATTTTACTTTCACTCAAAGATCAAAAAGAAAAAAACGATCAAGAATTTAAAAAGCTTATTTCTAATTTAGAGTTTAAATACCACAAAGCCATAGAAGAAGCTAAAAAAACGATAAATCTAAAAGATATTAAAGAAAAACAAAGAAGTTTAAACAAAGCCAATGAACTTAAAAAAAGTATTGTTTTACCAAGTATGGAGCAAAATGAAGAACTTAGAGTTGGAGATTTTGTTAAATATGAAAAAATCAAAGGCAAAATCACAGCTATTTCAAAAAACGATGCGATGATTCAAAGTGATGGTTTGAGTTTGCGTGTACCATTAAAGCTTCTTAAAAAAAGCAATCAAACCCCCACACAAAAGGTAAAATCAAGTGTTAATATAACCCGCCCAAGTGCTTTAAATATGACTTTAGATTTACACGGCTTAAGAAGTGATGAGGCGCTTGAAAGATTAGATAAATTTATCTCTGATGCTTTGATAGTAGGTTTTGATGAGGTGATAGTTTATCATGGTATAGGCACGGGAAAACTAGCTTTTGCGGTAAAAGAGTTTTTAAAAGCTCACAAGAGTGTAAAAAGCTTTAATGACGCTCCGATTAATCAAGGTGGTTTTGGTGCTAAGGTGGTTAAGCTTTAAGTAAAATTATAGTAAAACCTTTAAACAATAATGAGGTTTAATAAATGAAACAAGTGATGATTTTAAGCGGGGCAGGTTTGTCTGCTCCAAGTGGTATAAAGACTTTTAGAGCTAGTGGTGGGCTTTGGGAAGAGCATGATGTGATGGAAGTTTGCTCTGCAACTGGCTTTAGAAAAAATCCTAAAAAAGTTTTGGAATTTTACAATAAAAGAAGAAAAGATCTAGCTGGTGTTAAGCCAAATCACGCACATGAAATCATCGCTTTATTAAAACAAAAATTTCCAAAACAAATTAGCGTTTTAACACAAAATGTAGATGATTTATTAGAGCGAGCAGGTTGTGAAGAAGTGGTACATTTGCATGGCTTTTTACCTGAACTTAGGTGTTTAGAGTGTGAAAATATTTTTAACATAGACTATGAAAGTAGTGATGATAAAATTTGTCCTAAATGTCAAAGCAAAAGTGTAAGACACAATATCGTGATGTTTGAAGAAATGGCGCCAAATTATAAGATTTTATATGAAAAATTACAAAATTGCGATTTATTTGTATGTATAGGCACAAGTGGGCAGGTTTTACCCGTGGGAGAGTATGCAAGAGTATGTAAGCAAAGTATATTAAACAATCTTGATGAGGATAAATATTTAGAAAGTAATTTTACTAAAGTTTATATAGAAGATGTTTGCACAGCCATTGATAAAATCAAAACCGATATAGAAAATTTCTTGGAAGCAAAATGTTAGAAGTAATCTTACAAGGCATAGTTTTAGGTATGGGTGTATCTGTGCCTTTTGGGCCTGTGAATATTTTGATCTTAAATACTGCTTTGTCTTCTTTTAAAAATGCTTTTTGCGTTGGGCTCGGTGCTTTAAGTGCTGATATACTTTTTTTGATTTTGACTAATCTTGGGCTTTTAAGCTTTGCAAATAATGAATTTTTTTATAAAATACTAGCGGTTTTTGGCTTTTTCTTTTTGAGTTTTATGGTATTTTTAATGCTAAGAAAAACAAGAAAAGTCGATCTTAACAAGGTAAATAAAACACATCCTTTAAAAAGTTTTAGCAAAGGATTTTTCTTAAATGTTACAAATCCTTATGTTATAGGCTTTTGGTTGAGTGTAGCAGGGCTTAGCATGCAGAGTAAAAACTCTTTTGCTTTGCTTTTTGGTTTGGTGGGTTTTATTGTGTTTTGGATTTTTACTTTATCGTTTTTTGTGTCTAAATTTAAAGCACTTGTAAAAAATAAACATATATTTTACATTAATCTTTTTTCAGCATTTATTTTAGAGTATTTTGCTCTTTCTATGCTGTATAAAGCTTTTATAGGATAGAACATGCAAGTAGTTGAAATTTTTAAAGAATTGAGTAAATTTAAATCCATCACCCCAGATGATGATGGAGCATTAAATTATATTGCAGTGGAGTTAAGTGATTTTGAAGCTTTTTTTATAGAAAAAGAAGGTGTGAAAAATCTTTTGCTGACTAAAAAATTTAGTGATGATGGCGAGCATTTAGCTTTTGGTGGGCATGTAGATGTAGTGCCTGCAGGAGAGGGTTGGAGCAGTGATCCTTTTGAGCCTTTAGAAAAAGATGGATTTATTTATGTAAGAGGTGCGCAAGATATGAAAAGTGGCGTGGCTGCTTTTATGTGTGCAGTTAAAGAGGTAGAAAATTTCAAAGGAAGAATTTCACTGATTTTAACAAGCGATGAAGAAGGCGAGGCTAAATTTGGCACGCTTGAAGTGCTTAAATTTATGCAAGAAAAAGATATGCTACCTGATTTTGCTGTGGTTGCTGAGCCAACCTGTGATAAAAAATTTGGAGATAGTATTAAAATAGGGCGTCGTGGTTCTATCAATGCAAAATTACTCATCAAAGGTAAGCAAGGTCATGTAGCATACCCGCAAAAATGCATTAATCCTGTGCATAATTTTGCTTTTGCTTTGAAATTTTTAGCAGGTTTTGATCTTGATCCAGGCGATGAGGTATTTGCACCATCTAAAATCGTTATTACTGATATACGCGGTGGTATGGAAGTGTGCAATGTAACCCCAAATGATTTAAAATTGATGTTTAATGTGAGAAATTCTCCACAAACTAGCTTAGAAGATGTAAAAGCTTATGTAGAAAAGACTTGTGAAGGGCTTGATTATGAGTTGAGCATAAATCAAAGTTCAAAGCCTTTTTTAACACAAAGTGATTCTAAAATCGTACAAAAACTAAATGAAAGTGTGCAAAAAATCACTCAAGTAGTGCCAGAACTTAACACCAAAGGTGGTACAAGTGATGCAAGATATTTTGCTGAGTTTGGTGTGAAGGTGGTAGAATTTGGCGTGTGCAATGATAGAATTCATGCAATTGATGAAAGAGTGAGTATAGAAGAGCTTGAAAAATTGTATTTAGTTTTTAAAGATTTATTAGAGAATTTTAACTAGGAAAAGCATGGATGCAATAGGAATTTAGAGTAGCCTCTCATTTAAGAGTACCTTGCAGCTACCGGCAAGTTAGCCCTCTAAACTTCTAAAATTATATCATTAATTTTTTAAAATGGAGTTAATAGGAAGTAAAATGTCTTTTGAGCTTGATGTAAGTAGCTATGAAAAAATAGAAAAGCTATTTATCAATTTTAAATTAAAATGTGATTTTAAATTTAGAATGATAAAAGGGATTAATGTTTTGCATTTTGGATATTTGTGGGGAGCTTGCAAAGAAGTACAAAAGATTTTAGAAAAAATCAAAAATGCGAAGATTTGTTTGAGCTAATTATGAAAATTTATTCCAAAAGACGCAAAAACCATCAAGCAAATTTTTTACTTTTACAATGTTATGAAAATGCTCTAAGAAGTACTTTAGCAGTAAAAATAGCAAATTTGTATAATAAGTTAGATGATGATTGGTTTAAATCTAGTGAAGAAGTTTTTAATCTTGCTTTGAAAAATCTTTTAAAAAAAGTTAAAAAGAGATGTCAAAAAATAGATGAATATAATAGCACTTGGCAAATTTTTGATGATTTTTGTCTGATTGATTTAGAAGGGATATTAATAGATCATTGGAGTGAATTTGCTTATATATTTAAAGATAAAAAAATATATAAAAATCAAGTCTTACCAAGTTTTGGCACCAAAGAACATCTTAAGACAAAACTAAGTCAAATAAGAAAAGCTAGAAATGAAACCTATCATAATAAACCTACAAAAATAAAATTTAAAAAAGATTTGGAAATTTTACTTTTGAAACTTGGTTATAATTTAGAAGATGCTATTGATATTGGAGAGATAAAAGAAGCTGTTATTTTAAGATTTAATTATAATAATGTAAGTGAGTAAGTATTTTAAGTAAAATAAGTAAAGGTTTTAAATGATTATCAATGGGCAAAAGCTTGAGTTAAAAGAGCTTAGATTTATGGATTATGTTAAAGAAAAGCAATTAAAAATAGAATTTATTGCCTTAGAATTAAACGGAGAAATTATCCCAAGGGATAAATTTGAAAATTTGATTTTAAAAGAAAATGATAAAGTAGAGATTGTTACTTTTGTAGGTGGTGGTTGATGAGAATTAAATTTAATGGTAGTATGATAAACACGCATTTTAAAAACACTTTGGAATTTTTTCAAAGTGTGAGTAAAAATGAAAATGATGTATGGATAGTCAATGGTTTTGCAACAAAAGAAAGTTTGGATCTAAAAGAAAATGATGAGCTTTTTTGTATAGAAAAAAATACTTTACCACCATATGAAGCTCTTGATGCGATGATGAGGGCAAGACATACTCCAAAGCTTCATGATAAACTTAAAAAGGCAAGTGTGGCAGTGTGTGGGCTTGGTGGACTTGGATCGCATATAGCTATAAATTTAGCAAGAAGTGGGGTTGGTAGGCTTCATTTGATTGATTTTGATGTGGTGGAGCCAAGCAATCTTAACCGCCAAGCTTATATGGTGGAAGATTTGGGTAAATTTAAGGCTGAAGCTTTAAAAGATCAAATCGCTAAAATTAATCCTTTTATAGAAGTATTTGCACAAGTTTTAAAAATAGAAAAAGAAAATATAGCCAAACTTTTTACAAATGATGATATAGTTTGTGAAGCCTTTGATAGTGCAAAATATAAAGCGCTTTTAGCGCAAAATTTTCATCAACACTATCCTCAAAAAACATTAATTTGTGCTTCCGGCTTAGCAGGATATGGCGATAGCAACAGCATACAAACAAGAAAAATTGCAAAAAACTTTTATGTTTGTGGGGATTTAAAAAACGAGGCAAAAGTAGGTAATGGACTTATGGCACCGCGTGTAAATATTTGTGCAGGACATCAAGCAAATTTAGTTCTAGAACTTTTAGCGAGCGAGTAATGGAAAAATTAAAAATAGGAAAATATGAGTTTAATTCCAGGTTTATTCTAGGTTCTGGGAAATTTTCTTTTGAGCTTATAAAATCAGCCATTGAAGAAGCAAAAGTTGAGATTATCACCTTAGCTTTGCGTAGGGTAAATGATAAAGGTATAGAAAATATACTTGATTTTATCCCAAAGCATATTAAGCTTTTACCAAATACTTCAGGTGCAAGAAATGCTAATGAGGCATTGCGTATAGCAAGACTTGCAAGAGAGCTTGGTTGTGGAGATATGATTAAGGTTGAAGTAATTAGCGATAGTAAATATTTATTACCGGATAATTATGAAAGTATAAAAGCAGTAGAACTTTTAGCAAATGAGGGTTTTACACCTTTAGTTTATATGTATCCTGATTTATATGCAGCACGTGCTATGGCTAATGCAGGAGCTGCTGCTATAATGCCTCTTGGAGCTCCTATAGGAAGCAATAAAGGCTTAAAAACTAAAGAATTTATACAAATTTTACTTAATGAAATTAGCTTACCTATTATAGTAGATGCAGGTATAGGAAATCCAGCACAAGCTTGTGAAGCCATGCAAATGGGAGTAAGTGCAGTGATGGCAAATACCGCCATAGCTCAAGCTAAAGATGTAGCAAAAATGGCAAAGGCTTTTGCGTTAGCTATAGAAGCAGGATATAATGCGTATTTAGCAGGCATAGCAAATGAAAGCACGCCAAGTGCAAGCTCGCCTTTGAGTGGTTTTTTAAGAGATTAAAATGCAAAAATATCCTCATATGCAAAGTATTGAAAGTGAGATTTTAACTAAGGTTTTAAAAGAAGTTGAAATTTTTGATGAAAGTAAATTTAGCGCTTTTGATGTAAAACAAGCTTTAGTTAAAGATTATCTTAACATAGAAGATTTGAAAGCTTTGCTTTCAAGCGCAGCGGAAGATTTTATAGAAGATTTAGCACAAAAATCAAGCAAGATTACTCAAAAATATTTTGGAAATTCCATTTTGCTTTTTACGCCTTTATATCTTTCTAATTTTTGCAATAGCAAATGTACTTATTGTGGATTTCAAAAAGGAAATAATATTAAAAGAGCTAAGCTAAACGAGGCTGAAATTCACAAAGAAATGCAAGAGATTAAAAAAAGTGGCTTGGAAGAAATTTTACTCTTAACAGGTGAGGGCAGGGAATATGCTAGCGTAGAATATCTTGCCAAAGCTTGTGAGATAGCAAAAGAGTATTTTAAGGTCGTGGGAATTGAAGTTTATCCTATGAATGTAGATGAGTATGCATTGCTTCATGAAAAGGGTTGTGAATATGTAAGTGTTTATCAAGAAACTTATAATCAAAAAACTTATTCTAAAATTCATATTGAAGGTGAAAAAAGTGTATTTGAGTATCGTTTTCATGCACAAGAGCGAGCATTAAAAGCAGGTATGAGAGGGGTTGCTTTTGGAGCTTTACTTGGCGTGGATGATTTTAGAAAAGATGCTTTTGCTACGGCTTTACATGCGTATTTTTTACAGCAAAAATACCCTCATGCTGAAATAGCTTTATCTATCCCTAGATTAAGACCTATTATCAATAATAAAAAAATTCATCCAAAAGATGTAAGCGAAACAAGACTTTTGCAGGTTTTATGTGCTTATAGATTATTTTTACCTTTTGCAAGTATTACGATTTCTACGCGTGAAAGAGCAGGATTTAGAGACGGGGTTATTAAACTTGGAGCTACTAAAATGAGTGCAGGTGTAAGCGTGGGGGTAGGTGAGCACCAAGGTGATAAAAAAGGTGATGATCAGTTTCAAATTAGTGATATGCGTAGTGTTGATGAGGTTTTAGCTATGTTAAAAAATGCAAATTTACAAGCTATAATGAGCGATAGTATTTATGTGGGATAAAAAAATCATTGCTATTAGCGATAGTCAAAATACCCAAGGAGATTTTTTAAATTTTATTGAAAAACTAAGTCAAAGTAGTATTGATGCTTTAGTGCTTAGAGAAAAACATTTAGATGAGTTAGAATATACTAAATTAGCCAAAGAAGTATTAAAAATTTTTAATAAAACTCAAAAAATTTGCTTTTTGCATTATCATTATGAAGCTTGTTTAAAATTAAATCATCAATTTTTTCATGCTCCCTTAATAATTTTACAAAATTACCCACAAAGTTATAAAAAATTTGAGCTTTTGGGTACTTCCATCCATTCTAAAGAAGAATTAGATTTAGCTTATAAGTTTAAAGCAAATCATGCTTTTTTTGGGCATGTATTTGAAAGCTCATGTAAGGCTGATTTAACACCAAAGGGTATAAAAAATTTAAAAGATTTGTTAGAAGTTTCAAAAATACCCATTTATGCCATAGGTGGGATAAATATCCAAACTATAAATCACTTAAAAGATTTAAATTTAGCAGGCGTATGTATAAGAGAAGCTTTGTATAAAAGTAAAGATGTAAAAAACTATGTTTTAAAGTGTAAAGATCTTTTAGTCCAAAAGGACTAAAAGATTATAGCCAGAAAAAGTATGCAATTACTGCAAGTGCGATTGAGCAAAAGATATTTAATATAATCCCAACTTTTACCATTTCTTGTTGTTTAATATGCCCTGTACCAAAAACTATAGCATTTGGTGGTGTAGCAACTGGTAGCATGAAAGCACAAGAAGCACCAATAGCAATGATTAAAGCAAGTCCTAAAGCAGGAACACCTAAAGTATCTGCTATAGAGATAAATAAAGGCACAAGTAAGGCTGCTGAAGCAGTATTTGAAGTAAATTCAGTTAAAAATACTATAAAAAATGCCACAATTAAACCTATAATAAATAAATGTCCATTTTCTATAAATGAAATGATAGTATCAGCCATTACTTTACTAGCGCCAGAATCTCTTAATACTACACTTAGAGTGATGCCTCCACCAAAGAGCATTAATACACCCCAATCGGTATTTTTTTGTATATTTTTCCAATCAATTACTTTAAAAGCACATACTAAAACAGCAGCCAATAAAGCAATAATCGCATCAAGATTTGCTATTTTGTGTCCAAAAATACTTGTGATGATAGGACTGATATTACCACTAAAAATCCAAGATAGTGCAACGACTAAAAAGATTATTAAAGTGATGATTCTAGGTCTTGTAAGTTCTATATTTTCAGTATGTAAATCAACTTGTAGATTAAATTTAGGTTTAAACATAAAGTATAAAATTAAAATCATTGCAGGTAGGAAAATTAAAACAATAGGAATTCCGTATTTTAACCATTGTGCAAAAGTAATGTGTAATTGAGTGGCAACGATTGCATTTGGTGGAGTTCCTACTATGGTGCCTATACCACCTATACTCGCACTAAAAGCTATACCTAAAAGGATGAAAACATAAGTATTTCTATCTTTTTGCGGATCAAGTGAAGCTAACATACCTATAGCAAGCGGAAGCATCATAGCTGCTGTTGCGGTATTACTCATCCACATAGATAAAAACGCAGTGGTAATAAAAATATATAAACTAGAAAGGCCTAAATGCCCTTTTGCTAATGTTAAAATTTTATGTGCAATAAGTTTGTCTAATTTTTGATGATGCATAGCTGCGGCCAAAGCAAAACCACCAAAAAATAAAAAGATATTAGAATCAGCAAAACCTGTTAAAGCTTTAGCGGTGGGTAGTAATCCCAAAATAGCAGCTAAAACAGGTACTAAAATAGCTGTAATAGTAACATGCAAAGCCTCGCTAAGCCATAAAACGGCAATAAAAATTAACAAAGATAAACCTTGGTTTACTTTAGTTTCACCAAAAGGGGAAAAATAAAGCAAAGCGATAAATAACACTAAATCAGCAACGACTATAAGTGTTTTTGTATTTGAACTCATTTAACAACTCCTTTAAAATATTGCAGTTTTGTAACATATTCTAAATGAATTTTCTTTTAAATATCAATTTTTGTATAAAATTTTTTCAATAAAATTATTCTTGTGTGAAAAAAAGTAAGTTTTAGTAAAATTTATTTGTTTTTGGTATAATTTTTGCTAATTAAAAATCATAAAATAATAAAGATGATTCTAAGGAAAAAAAGATGTTAAAAAAAGTATTTGTATTTGTTTTAGCTTTATTTTTTAGCGCATGTGCTGTAAATTCTAAAAATCAAAGTGTTGCAAAAGTTAATGAGCTTATAAAAATTCAAGCACAATGTTATAATCCTTCTGATTCTAAAGCATATGAAGCAAAAATTAAAGGCCTTGTGTATATTAGTGATGTGGGACTTAAGTATTGCGCAAATAAAAGAACAATTGATAAAAGTGCTTCCTTAAAAAAAGTTTATATTCATAGGGTATATGATTTAAATGAGAATTTAAAATATTCTTCTTCTAATGGAAGTAATTATTACATCAATGAAAATTTCAACTATTATTTTTATGTGTTTTTAAAAGAAGAATTAGAAAATAGAGGTATAGTTGTAGTAGAAGATACACAAGATTCTCCTTATGTTTTAAGAGTAGATTTAAGTTTTAATGATTTTTATTCTAAATTTGATTCTAGTTCTTTATTTTCAATTATTGCTAGTCAATTGACACTAAAAGATATTAATACCAATAAAACTATTAATATTAAAACCAAACAAGAAGTTAAAGGTTTTTATAATATCAAAGATCTACCTTTTTTCACTCAGCTTCTTATAAAACAAGTGGCTAATAAATCTGCAGATATTATCAGCTCTTTGTGAGGTGTTTTAATTGCCATGGATTTTCCTTTGCGAGTTTTTGTCCAGCTTGCAAGGAAGAGCTTTTAGAATATTCTTTAGGTATAAGAGAACTTGAGGGAAATTTTAAAGTTTATTATTTTTATCAATATGAGCAAATTAAGCATTTGATTTATTTTAAACACAAATTTCAAGGCTATTTTGTTTTAAATGCTTTGGCAAAATTGAGTTTTGCTAAATTTGAGGATTTTTTTCAACCATCTTGCAAAATTAATGCTATAGCTTTAGATGATAAAACATATAAAAATTACTCTCATACTGCTATTTTAACTAAATACTTAAATACTAAATTTATAAAACCTATGTATCACACCTTGCAAGCTAGTTCAGAATTTAAATATAGTGGTAAAAGTTTGAAATTTCGTAAAGACAATAAAAGATCTTATAAGCTTTTAAAGCGTCCAAAATATCCTGTAATTTTAGTAGATGATGTGATAACTACTGGATTAAGTTTATTAGAGGCAAAAGAGCTCTTAGAAAAAAATAATATTGAAGTGCTTTTTGCTTTAGTTTTGGCTAATGCAAAATTTGATACAATATAGGCATTAATTTTAAGGATTTTTATGGAAAATATTTTTACTAAAGATTCAGATATTGAAAATATAGATATAGAAAGTTCTATAAAAAGTAGTTATTTAGATTATTCTATGAGTGTTATTATAGGCCGTGCCTTACCTGATGCTAGAGATGGGCTTAAACCTGTTCATAGAAGAATTTTATATGCTATGAATGATTTAGGTGTTGGAAGTCGTAGTGCATACAAAAAATCAGCGCGTATAGTGGGTGATGTAATCGGTAAATATCATCCACATGGCGATACAGCTGTATATGATGCTTTAGTAAGAATGGCGCAAGATTTTTCTATGCGTTATCCAAGCGTAGATGGACAAGGAAACTTTGGTTCTATTGATGGCGATGGTGCTGCTGCGATGCGTTATACTGAAGCTAGGATGACGATTTTAGCTGAAGAGCTTTTGCGTGATATAGAAAAAGATACGGTTGATTTTATACCAAATTATGATGATTCTATGAGTGAGCCTGATGTTTTACCTGCTAGGGTTCCAAATTTATTGCTTAATGGTTCAAGTGGTATTGCAGTGGGTATGGCTACCAATATTCCTCCGCATAGCTTAAATGAGCTTATTGATGGTTTGCTTTATTTAATTGATAATAAAAACGCAAGTTTAGAAGAAATAATGCAATTTATTAAAGGACCTGATTTTCCAACCGGCGGTATTATCTTTGGTAAAAAAGGTATTATAGAAGCATACCGCACAGGTCGTGGTAGGGTAAAAGTAAGAGCAAAGACCCATATAGAAAAAAGAGCTAATAAAGATATTATCGTTATAGATGAACTTCCTTATCAAACTAACAAAGCAAGATTAATAGAGCAAATCGCTGAACTTGCCAAAGAAAAACAAATTGAAGGTATTGCTGAAGTTAGAGATGAGAGTGATAGAGAAGGAATTCGCGTGGTAATTGAGCTAAAACGCGATGCTATGAGTGAGATTGTGTTAAATAATCTTTTTAAATCTACCACTATGGAAAGTACTTTTGGTGTGATTATGCTTGCTATACATAATAAAGAGCCAAAAGTTTTTTCTTTAATTGAGCTTTTAAATTTATTCTTAAATCATAGAAAAACTGTAATTATTAGAAGAACTATTTATGAGTTGCAAAAAGCTAGAGCTAGAGCACATATTTTAGAAGGTTTAAAAAATGCACTAGATAATATTGATGAAGTGATAGCTTTGATTAAAAACTCTCCTGATAACCCAACGGCTAAAAATTTATTAATGCAAAAATTTGGTCTAAGCGAGCTTCAATCTAATGCTATTTTAGATATGAAATTAGGCCGTTTAACAGGTCTTGAGAGAGAAAAAATTGATAACGAATTAAGGGAATTATTAGCAGAAATAGAGAGGCTTGATCAAATTTTAAAAAGCGAAACTTTGCTTGAAAATTTAATCAAAGATGAGTTAAAAGAAATCAGAACAAAATTTGATGTACCAAGAATCACTCAAATTGAAGATGACTATGATGATATTGATATAGAAGATTTAATACCAAATGAAAATATGGTAGTTACTATCACTCATCGTGGCTATATTAAGCGTGTTCCAAGTAAGCAATATGAAAAACAAAAACGCGGTGGTAAAGGCAAGGTTGCAGTTACAACTTATGATGATGATTTTATAGAAAGTTTCTTTACGGCAAATACACATGATACCTTGATGTTTGTTACTGATCGTGGACAGCTTTATTGGCTTAAGGTTTATAAAATTCCTGAAGGAAGTAGAACTGCTAAAGGCAAAGCTGTGGTTAATCTTATTAATCTACAAGCAGATGAAAAAATTATGGCAATTATTCCAACCACTGATTTTGATGAAAGTAAATCATTGTGTTTCTTTACTAAAAATGGTATCGTAAAACGCACAAATTTAAGTGAATATCAAAACATTAGAAGCGTGGGTGTAAAAGCGATTAATCTAGATGAAAATGATGAACTTGTTACTGCAATTATCGTAGCAAGGGATGAAAATGAAACTCAAGAACAAAATTATGAAGAAAATTTAGAAAATGAAATGCTTGAACCTAATGAAGAGCTTGATAATACTATCGTTGGTAAAATGCTTTTTGCGGTTACTAAAAAAGGTATGTGCATTAAATTCCCACTTGCTAAAGTTAGAGAGATTGGCCGTGTAAGTAGAGGGGTAACTGCGATTAAATTTAAAGAAAAAGATGATGAGGTTGTGGGTGCTGTTGTTATAGAAAATGACGCTCAAGAAATCTTAAGCGTAAGTGCAAAAGGTATAGGTAAGCGTACTGATGCTGGAGAATATAGACTTCAAAGTAGAGGTGGTAAGGGTGTTATTTGTATGAAACTTACTGCCAAAACAAAAGATTTAATCGGTATAGTCATAGTTGATGAAAGTATGGATTTAATGGCATTAACAAGTAGTGGTAAGATGATACGCGTTGATATGCAAAGCATTAGAAAAGCAGGTAGAAATACAAGTGGTGTAATTGTTGTTAATGTTGAAAATGATGAGGTTGTAAGCATTGCTAAGTGTCCTAAAGAAGAAGATGAGGAATTAGATGCTGAAACTAATATGGATTTAAATTTAGAATAGTAAAATTATTGGAATGCTTTTTGCTGTTTTAATAAAATCAAATAAATTGAAGGTGTAAAAAATGAAAAAAGTTATTTTTATGTTTTGTTTAGCTTTGGGTTTTAGTGCTTGTGCACTAGATCAAAGAGGTGTGAATCCAAATCAGACTCAAGCAGCAAATTCTGATGTTGTGGTTCAAAAAGTTGATAAAGATGATGTGCGTAACATCATTAGAGAAGAAAAAATGCTTGCAAATGATACAAGCACAGACAATGATCTAACTTTTACAGCGGTGGGTGAGGGTATTGCTCCTTTAAATACGGTTTCAGTTGGTCAAGCTTTGGCTTTAGCTAAAAGAGCGGCAATTACCGATGCTTATAGACAATTAGCAAGTAAGTTGTATGGTGTCAGAGTTAATGGTAAAGATACAGTAAAAGATGCAATGCTTAAAAGCTCAACTATTACAGCGCAGGTAAATGGTTTGATTAAAAATGCAAGTGTTGTAGATCAAGACTTTAAAGATGGTCTTTATAGAGTAAATGTAGAACTTAAAATTGATGCTGACAAGTGGAAAGAATTGTTTGCTTATTAATCCTCATAATTTTTAATGCTACTGCCCAAGATGAATTTATATTTTGGGCAGAACTTTCTAATAAAAATTTTATTCTTTATCATCAAAATGAAACTATTTCTATGGCTATGACTAAAAGTAAAAATAAAAATTTAGAATATGCTTGTGAGTTAGCATATACGCCAAGTGATTTGAAGTCTTTAATACGCAATGATTTTGGTATGGTGGCTGAAGAAAAGATGACAAAGCTGGATAAATTTAACTTTTTAAATGCTCACAAAAATGATTTAATTGATTGCTTTTTTAACTCAAAAATAGATGTAAAAGACTTTGTAAAAAGTGAACAAGCAAGTGCGCAAAGTGAAACTTATGTGAGAATTTTGCCGCTAAGATTTATAGTTGAATTTCACGATAATAGTGCCTTTGTATATTATCTTAAATAAATACAAAGCTTGCTTTTATAAAAATCAAGTTAAAATACTTAAAAAAATATTAAGAGTAAAAGATGTATAAAAGTATCCCTCGTTATTTATTATTTAAATACCTGCGTTTTGATAAAGATCAACCCTTTATTATGCTTTCAAAAATTTTAGCCTTTTTAGGTGTAAGTATAGGACTTTGTGTGCTTTTAGTTGCAATGGCCATTATGAATGGCTTTGATAAAGAATTTGAGAGAAAACTTTTTACTATGAATTACCCTATCACTATATTACCGCGTTTTGGAGCAAATGTAGATGATAAATTATTACAAGAATTAAGAAGCAAATTTCCAAATTTATTATTTAGCCCTTATATTACTACTCAGGTTATAGCAAGAAATGATTTAAAATTGGAAGGCGGTATGCTTTTTGGGGTTAATTTTGAAGATGAAAAAAAGATCAATGAGGTAGTAGCTCAAGCTTTAGAAGATAAAAAATTAGATAATTTTGATATTTTAATTGGTAAGGGTTTAAAAGATGAATTTGGACTTGATTATAATGAAAAAATTACCTTAATTTTTTCCAATCTTAATGCAAGCGGACTTTCGCTTATTCCAAAAGTTAAAAGATTTGATGTTATGGCTGATTTTTCTTCAGGTTTGTTAGCTTATGATAAAGCTTATATGTATACAGATGTAAAAGCTTTAGCTAAGATTTTGTCATATCCCCAAGGAAGTTATGATGGGGTACATGTATATTCAAATAAGCCTTTTGAGGATATTAAACAAATTGAAGCTTTCTTGGGTGCAAGATATGCTAGTATAGGCTGGTGGGAGCAAAATGGAAATTTCTTTGCAGCATTAGCTTTAGAAAAAAGAGCTTTGTTTATAGTATTGATGTTGATTATTTTGGTCGCAAGTTTAAATATAGTAAGTTCTTTATTAATGATAGTAATGAATCGTCGTAGTGAGATAGCTTTGCTGCTTTCTTTGGGAGCTAGTAAGTTAGAGATTAAAAAAACATTTTTTTCTTTAGGATTTTTGATAGGTGGAGGTGGTATCGTAGCAGGTGTGATACTTGCAGCTATTGCTTTGTGGATACTTGGAAATTTTGACATTATTTCTTTACCAAGTGATGTTTATGGCATGAGTAAGCTACCTTTGGAGCTTTCTTTTGTTGATTTTTGTACTACGATTTTTGGTGCTATTATGATTGTGAGCCTGTCTTCTTATTATCCTGCTAAAAAAGCAACACAAGTAGATATTTTAGATACTTTAAGAAACGAATAAATTGAAAAATTTATTCGTTTAAGAATTTTTGAATTTCATTGAAAAAGTTTTCATAACTGATATCTTTAATGGTTTTAATAAATTTTCCATTCTCATCAATCAAATAAAATTCGCCACTATGTGCTATAGAATATCCCATAGCGGAATCTTTAAGATTGATTTTTTCATATACTACGCCATAATTTTTAGTAACTTTTTCTAATTCTTTTTCATCTTTAGCAACCAATGCAGTTGAATTTGGGTAAAAATACTTAACCCATTGGCTAGTTTGAGTTAAGTTGCTATCTCTTGCTGGATCTAGTGAGATAAATATCACATGAGCTTTTTCTTTATTTGGCATTTTTTCTAAAACATTAGCAATCAAGGCAAGCTCACTAGGACAGACATCAGGACAATATGTATAGCCAAAATATACAATTAGTTTTTTACCGATAAAATCTTTTAGACTAAGTATGCCTTTTTCAGAATTTAAGTGAAAATTGTATTTGTTGTTTTCAAAATACTGCACAGATATAAAAAATACTCCAAAAATTACCACAATTAATAAAAAAATATTTATTTTTTTCATATTTTACCTCTTTACATCAAAGTCAAAATAAAAACCTAGTGGAGTTTCATCATCAAAAAGCTCTATTCTAAAACGCATTATATCTAGAGTGCAAGAACTTAAAACTAATTTAGCATGATAAGTATTGTTTATTTTTTTAAATTGTGGAACAATATCTCCCATATACATATTAAGTCCATAAACCCTAGCATTAAGTTTTTTAAACTCACCTAAATTGGTAATATTTAAATCAAGCTCATTTAATGTAGTAATAGGCTTTGGATTTAAATTTACTAAGACTTTTTTATCCTTAAAATTGTATTCACATTCTTGAATGTTTAGATCACATGTTAGAGGTGTTAAAGTGGTAATTAATTCTCTCTTTTTCCCGGTATTTGATGAATTGGTGTAAAAATAAGCCCCGCATATAGCAAAGACTATAGCTAAGGCAAAGACAAGTAGATTTTTCATTATTTTTTAATGCTTCTTGACTTGATATCTTTTAGTTCAATTGTGCTATTATCATCAAAATAAAGAGTTAGATTGGCCTTTGTTTGCGGTGTGATATTTTCTTTGAGATTTAGTATCATAATGTGCATCCCACCAGGTTTAAGTTCGGTGCTTGAATTAGCTTTTATTGTGATTTGAGGAATTTGAACCATCATTTTTTTACCATCTTTCATAATATGATCATGAATTTCAGCTGTATCGCTTAATGAACTTTGAGCTTTTATGAGTTTAATATCTTTGTTGGAGTTGTTTTTAAGTTCTAAAAAAAATGCCGTTGTTTTAGAATTAGGTGGAGTTTGTCTTACATAAGGATCATTTATAGTAATTTGATTTGAAAAAGCAAAAGTGCTTAATATGGCTAAACTAAGTAATTTTTTCATTATTTTTCCTTTTTTTGTTTTTGGTTATTTGTAAACATTATACACGGAAAAAATTAAAAATATATTTATTGTAAAAATATTATAATTAGCTCTTTGTTGTTTTAATTTTTAATAGAAAGGTGAAAATTGTTTAAAATTATATTAGCATTGTTTAGTTTGGCTGTGTTTGCAAATGCAAATAATCTTGCAAAAATTTATCTAAACGAAGGTATTGATGCAGTTGAAAGGGTATTGGAGCAAGAGTTAAGTAAAAAAGATTTTTGGCTTGATGAGATAAAAGACAAAAATATTAGTTTAGGATATTATGAGGAAAATGTTGCAATAGTTTTAACAAATAAAAGTGATAAAATTATTAGAGTTTATCACTACAATGATGGAAAAGTAGAAAAGAAATTTATCCAAAGGGATGTTTTAACAGGTTTAGCTGGAGATAAAGAAGTAGAAGGAGATTTAAAAACTCCAATAGGTTTTTACGAACTTGGAAAGAAATTTTATCCTGGTGATCCATATTATGGCCCATTTGCATTTGCAACAACTTACCCAAATGTTTTAGATAAAACTTTGGGTAAAACAGGTGGTGGTATTTGGATTCATGGCTATCCTTTAGATGGAACACGCTTGGATACTTATAAAACTAGAGGTTGTATTGCTGTGCATAATGATTTATTGGAAGATTTTAATAAATTAGTAGCTGATAGAAAATCTTATGCAATGACAGAAGAGAAAAATAAAGTAAGAGCAACTCATGATGAAATAGCGATTTTACTAGCTAATTTATTTGCCTGGAAAGATAGTTGGCAAAAAAGTGATATAAATAAGTATTTATCTTTTTATGATAAAAAAATTTTTAAACATAATAATAAATCCACTTATGAGCAATTTGCAAAAAATAAAGAAAGAATTTTTGCAAAGAGAGAAAAAAAGAGCATTAAATTTTCAGATCTTAGCATAAGTCCTTATCCAAATGATAAAAATGAGAAAATTTTTAGAATAGGATTTTATGAAGACTATCGTAGTACTAACTATAAATTCAAAGGAGAAAAAGTCCTTTATGTTAAGCTAGTTGAAGATAAAATGCAAATTTTAGCTGAACAATAATGGCATATATAAAAATTGATCGTTTGGCTTATGAGTATAATCTTGACTTGATAGCCTCTAAAGCAGGAGGTTATCAAAAAGTAATATGTGTTTTTAAAGATAATGCTTATGGACATGGAGCTAAGCTTTTAGCTCCTATAGCTAGAGCAAAAGGTATAAATTTTATAGCGGTAAAAAATGAAGCTGAAGCAAAAGAGCTTGAAGATATTTTTGATAATATCTTAATTCTATCCCATCATCCACATGGCAATGAAAGTGAAAAATTTATTTATGCTTTAAATGCTAAAAATGATATTAAAAAATTCAAGCAAAATATAAAAATTCATTTAGTTGTAGATACAAATATGCATAGAAATGGAATTATACCTGAAGAAATTCAAGAAGTGATACAAGAACTACAAAGTAATAATTTAATACTTCATGGAGTGATGATGCACTTTGCAGGAAGTGATGAAATAGATGCTAGTTATTTTGTGCAAAAACAAAAATTTAAACAAGCTAAAGAGCTAATATATACTTTGCTTTGTGATGAAGCTAAAAAGCTTATATTTCATTCACATAATTCTGAAGCATTATTTAGAGCAAGCGAGCTTGGGTGCGATGAGTATTGTAGAGTAGGGCTTGTGCAATTTGGCTATGCACATTTTAATAAAGACTTACGCAAAGTTTTAAGTTTATGGGCTGAAAAATTAAGCCAAAGAGTGTTGAAAAAAGGTCAAAGTGTTGGTTATGGTGGTGTATATAATGCAAAAGAAGATCTTGAAATAGCAACTTATGATTTAGGTTATGCAGATGGGCTTTTGCGTTATGATGGAAAACATGATTTTTTTCTTCCTAATGGTAAGAAATTGCTTGGAAAAATGTCTATGGATAGTTTTTCTTGTGAGAATGATGAAGATGAAATTTGCGTTTTAAATGACGCAAATATTATGGCTAGTTTTTTTAATACTATCAACTATGAAATTTTAGTCAAACTTTCTCCAAATTTGAAAAGAATTTTAGTTTAAGATAAAAAGTGTTAATATATCTAAAGAAAGGGCAAATATGGCATTTTTAAATTGGGCTATTTTAATTTTATTTTTATTTATAGTATTTTTATTGATAAATCGTTACGAGAGAAAAATAAAAATTTTATATAAAAATATTGAAATCTTGAAAAACGAGTGTAAAAAAAATAGTGAAAATATAGAAAAAAATAGAATTTTAATAGAAAAAAATAGATCAAATATCGAAGATATAAAAATTCAAGATTAATTTTTATCTTGAAGTATTTTTGCTATCAATTCTAATGGATGTAAAAAATGCGTGGAGGATTTTTCATGCTCTAATGCATTTGAAATTTGCATTCTACAAGCTGAACATTCTGCACTGATAATTTCCACATTGCTTTTTTGTATATTTTGAGCTTTTCTTATACCAACTTGCAAAGCTTTTTCATAGTGATCAGTTTGCATACTAACACCGCCAAAACCACAGCATTCATTTGAGTTAATAAGTTCTTTGAAAGTATAGTTTTGTTTAAGCAAGGCTCTAGGTTCTTTAAAAACACCTTGCATTTTTCTTGCATGACAAGGATCGTGGTATGCAATTTTTGTCTTTAATTTTTTCTTTGTTTTTAAAAGCTCTTCTAGTTTAGTATATTCATAAAAATATTTTGTTGCAAGTAGTATTTTACTAGAAATATTTTTAGCTCTTATAGCCCATTCTTCATCTTTTTGCATGTGGAAAAAATGTTCATAGTCTATATTAATCATCGCAGAACAGGTTGCTTCGGGGATAATGATATAATCTAGAGTTTTTAATTTTTCTTCAAAATAAACGATATTTTTTTTAGCTAAAATTTCTACACTTTTAAAATCTCCAGTAAAATAATGAGGAGCACCGCAACAAGATTGATCTTTTAGTAAATCTACATTGATTTTAAGATGTTTACAAATTTCAAGCAAAGCAAAGCCCGTATTTGTATAAGAGTAATTTGACAAGCAGCCTATAAAAAGTCCTATGGTTTTTTCACCTTGATTATTTATGAAATCAGGATTAGAAGCTAGAAAGCTTTTTTTAGCTAAAGAAGGAAGCAAACGATCTTTTTTAATTAAAGGTAGGTTAAATTTAGCTTTCATTCCCAAATTTTTATGTTGTAAACTAAAAGCACAGCTTTGGAAAACATAACCAAATCTTGCTAAAATATCTAGAATTTTTCTGCGTCTTAGAAAAAAGAAAGCAAGTTTTTTGTACCAAGCAATGCCAAATTTTTGTGCTATATCGTAACGCACTTTTTCAATAGCACTATCCACTCTTAAATGGCTTGGACAAACTTCAACGCAATTTGTACACAAAAAACATGATTCAAATATTTTTTTAAGATTTTTATCAAGCTCTAGTTCTTGGTTTTCATAAGCACTGATTAAATCTAAAAAGCCACGAGGGGAAGTACTTTCATCGCGATTTATTTCATGTATGGTGCAAACTGGTATGCATTTTCCGCATTTTACGCAAGCATTAGAAATTTCATTAACATTTAACATATTAAACCGTTTTAGAGAAAACTTTTTTATCTTCGCTAATGCGTTTTAAATATTTATCAAAACACATAGCAATATTACGGATTAAAAGTACTCCTGTTTCATTAACTTTGATATGAGTTTTATCTATGTTGATAAATTCATTAAGTTTTTGGAGTTCTTCTAAATCTTGCTTAAAATATTCAAAAAAATCAATCTTAAATTTACTTTCAATATTTTTTATATTAAGAGCAAAATTACTCATAAGTTCCATAATAACAGCTTTTCTTAGTTCATCATCATCATCAAGCATGATACCTTTTTCGCAAGGCAATCGACCTTCATCGATAGCCTTTTCGTAGCTTGGCATATCTTTGAAATTTTGCATATAGTGTCTTTTACCTTCGCCTATACTTGTTAGGCCAATCCCGATTAAATCAGTTCCGCCTTTTGTAGTATAGCCTTGAAAATTTCTATGCAAACTACCATTTTCTAAGGCTTTAAAAAGTTCATCTTGTGGTTTTGCAAAATGATCCATTCCTATCATTTTATAACCATTTTGAGTTAAAAATTTTTCACAATATTCTAAAATTTGAAGTTTTACATCAGGACTTGGTAGAGTGTTTTCGTCAAATTTTCTCATATTTTTTTTAAGCCAAGGCACATGTGCATAATTAAAAATAGCAAAGCGATCGGGATTAATCAGCAGTGCTTTTTCTAAAGTTTGCTTAAAACTTTCTAGACTTTGATAAGGAAGGCCATAAATTAAATCCATATTTACTGAATTTATCCCTTTTTTTCTTACCATATCTACTGCATTTTTGGTAAGTTCAAAAGGTTGAATTCTATGAATTTCCTTTTGAACCTTTTCGTTAAAATCTTGCACACCAAAACTAATGCGATTAAAGCCATTTTGAATTAAAACATCAGCTTGTTCTTCATTTAAGAATCTAGGATCAATTTCACAACTTACTTCACTATCTTGGGTAAAATTTGGAAAAATGCTTTTTATTTTAAAAATCAAACTTTGCAATTGTTTAGCAGAAAAAAAAGTAGGCGTGCCACCACCAAAATGCATTTGAGCTACTTCCCTTTGTGTGTCAATGATATTTGCTAAAAGATCAAGTTCTTTAAAAAGATAATTTAAATATCTTTCTTTACTTTCTTCTTTTGCGGTATATATTACATTACAACCGCAAAAATAACAAGCACTCCTGCAAAAAGGCAAATGAAAATATAAAGATAATTGTGCTGTTTGTTGTTTTAAAATTTTTATATAGTCTTCATATTTAAAATGGGTGTTAAATTCTACTGCAGTAGGATAAGAAGTGTATCTAGGTCCTGCTTTGGAGTATTTAACAAAATTTTTATAATCTCTCATTTTTTGCCTTTTTGCATCATTTCTTTCATGTTTATAAATAAGTTAGGATGTTTTGTATGAATATTGCTGATTAATTGATCTAAATCAATATTAACTTCTTTTATACCTTTGGAAACTTGATGTTTAATCTCATCCATTGCAACTGTCCATACATCATTAAAGTCAATAGGAATTTGTTGATAGATAGCCTTTTCTAGTTTAAGTTCAAAATTATCCTTTTGTATCTTTTTGGCACTTTGTAAAAACTCAATCAGAGTTTTTACAGAAAACATAGTTTTAACTTCATCATTTTCATCTACTATAAACCATGGTTCGGGTGCTAAATCATGGCCATTTTTTAGACTTAACTTTTTTTCTTTATCGTTAATGTGGGTTAGATGAAATATAGTTTGATTGTGTTTTTCTATGCCCAAATGATTAGATAATTCATTGATTACATCTTGAGAGCTTTTTTTGCTTAGACTATTCAATCTCACTCCTTATTTGTTAATAATTTTGCAATTTCTTTTGCATGATAAGTTATGATAAGCTTAGCTCCAGCTCTTTTAAAAGCAAGCATAGTTTCAAGTACTATTTTTTCATAGTCAATCACACCTGCTTTTTGACCTGCTTTTAGCAAAGCATATTCCCCGCTTACATTATACACACAAAGTGGAAGTTTAGAATGATTTGCTATATCTTTTACTACATCTAAATACGCAAGTGCTGGTTTTACCATTAAGATGTCAGCGCCTTGTTTTTCATCTTCTAAGCTCTCACATAAGGCTTCTTTACCATTAGCAAAATCCATTTGATAGGTTTTTCTATCTCCATAACTTGGTGCAGAATCAGCCACATCTCTAAAAGGCCCATAATAGGCTGAAGCAAATTTAGTAGAATAAGCCATAATAGGTAAATTTTCAAAACCATTTTCATCTAAAGTTTTTCTTAAAGTTTCAATAATACCATCCATCATGCCGCTTGGTGCTATCATATCTGCACCGTTTTTAGCATGAATTAGAGCTTGTTTGGCTGAAATTTCTAAAGTTAAATCATTATCTACACTTTTACTTTTTGGATCAATAATACCACAATGCCCATGATCAGTATATTCACAAAAACAAAGATCGGTAATTACTACCAAATCAGGAAATTTTGCTTTAATAGCTCTTAGACTTGTAGCAATCAAGCCATCATCGCTTAATGCATCACTTCCACAACTATCTTTTTTGGAACTTTCTAACACGCCAAATAAAATAATCGCTTTAATACCAAGATTAATTAACTCCTCACATTCTTTTAAAATTTCATCTAAGCTCATTTGAAACACACCTGGCATAGATGTGATTTCATTTTTAATATTAGCACCATTGATAACAAAAAGTGGATAGATTAAATCATCTAAATTTAAGGTATTTTCTTTTACTAAGCTTCTAATATTCTCATTAAGTCTTAATCTTCTAAAGCGTTTAAACATAAATTTCCTTTTTGTTTGTTAAAATTGTTTAAATTCTAGCATATTTTTTATAAAAAAGGTAAAGTAAAATAATGACTGTTCAAATTTCTGAAATAGCAAAACTCCCCACTCGTTTTGGGGAATTTAATATACAAAGTTTTAAAGAAAATGATAAAGAACATCTTTGTATTTTTAAAGGAAAATTGGAAAAAGAAGTTAATATTAGAATCCATTCAGAATGTTTAACAGGGGATGTTTTAGGAAGTTTAAAATGTGATTGTGGAGAACAGCTTGATTTTTCTTTAAAATACATTCAAGAGCATGGTGGTATGGTGATTTATCTAAGGCAAGAAGGAAGAGGTATAGGACTTTTTAATAAAATTAATGCTTATGCTTTGCAAGATAAGGGTTTTAATACCATAGAAGCAAATCATCAATTAGGTTTTAAGGCAGATGAGCGTAGTTATGAAATAGTAGAATTTATACTTAAGCATTATAAGATTTCTAAAATTAACCTTTTAACTAATAATCCTGAAAAGCTAAATTCATTAAAAGAAAAAATTAATTTAAGAGTACCTATTTTAATAAAAGCAAATCGTTTTAATAAAGATTACTTAGAAATTAAATATACACAAATGGGACATCTAAATTGAAAAAATACGAAGAGCAATTAAATTTTTTAAAAGATTTTGCAAATAAAGATGATTTTTTTAAAAAAATCACGCTCTATAAAGAGTTGTTAGAAAAATTTAATGCTGTGCATAATTTAACTCATTTTGAAAATATAGATGAAAATATTATTGATAGTGTTAAAATTTTAGATTTTTATGATTTGAGTAATAAAAAAAAGATCATTGATATTGGAAGCGGGGCTGGTTTTCCTGCATTATTTTTAGCTTGTATTTTGCAAGATAATGAATTTTTTCTTTTTGAGCCTAGCGCTAAAAAGGCCTCATTTTTAAGGGTGGTTAAAACTGAACTTAATTTGATAAATGTAAATATCATAAAAGAAAAATTACAAAACTATCCACCTTTTAAAGTAGATTTAATTACTTCAAGAGCTTTAATGGATGTAAAACCTTTGGTAGAAATTTCAAATGGTTTTTATGATAAAAATACTTTATTTTTGCTTTATAAAGGAAGTGAAGTTTATGATGAATTGCAAGAATTGAAAGATTATCAAATTTTTAATCAAGGCTTTAGGAATTATTGTCTTTTAAAGATAAAGGAAAAACTATGTTAATTTTTGGACATCCTTTGATAAATATGCAAAAATTTAGTCATTATGAAAATATTTTTATCAAAACAAATGTAAATTGTTTTAACTATAATGAACAAAATATAAAAAGTGCAAAAGAGGAAAAAATAGATTTTGCTATATATGCCAAGAATGAGGAAGAAATTTTACTTTCTAATGCACTAGGAGCAAAATATATTTTAATAGAAGATGAGAGATTAGCAAAAATTGCCTCAAAAATGGCTGAGTTTTATATGTTTGACTCTAAAATTTTATTTTTACTTGATGTTTTAGATAATAATTTAAAAAAAGCTTATGAGTTAAGCGTTGATGGAGTTTGTTTAAAATCTTATATCACTCAAACTAAACCCATTAAGGGTTTAGTTTAATTATTTAAAACTTTTTCTTCCTAGCATCTTCTAAGATATCATTAGCTATCTTATTAACATTATCAGAAATTACAGCACTATCTTTTGCTATTTTTAAATTCTCTTGAGTTACATGATCAATTTGAGCTACAGCATCATTAATTTGAGTAATACCTGTAGTTTGTTCTTTAATACTCTCACCCATTTCATTAATAGATTGAACTAAGATATTAGTATTAGCTTCAATCTCACCTAAAGACTTTTGAGTTCTTTCTGCTAAGTTTCTAACTTCATCAGCAACAACAGCAAAGCCACGACCATGTTCTCCTGCACGAGCTGCTTCAATAGCTGCATTTAATGCAAGTAGGTTAATTTGATCAGCAATATCACCTATTATAGAAGTAACATTTTTAATCTCTTCACTTTGAGCAATAACTTCACTAGTTTTATGAGATACATTTTGCATAGAAGAAGTAATCTCTTCTAATGCTGCTGCTGTTTCTTCTAAAGAAGAAGCTTGAGAAGATGAAGAATCTGTTAAGTCTTTAACAGCACTTTGTAATTTACCACTCTCATCTGCTAATAAAGAAGCAAATTCAGATGATTGTCTTAGCATAGCTACTATTTCTTGACCTAATACATTAGTAGTTACTTCAACTCCACCTTTAGCATTTTTAACTTCAGTAGTAAAGTCTAATGCCTTATAGCTATCAAATACTCTATTGATTTCATTCATATTAGAACCAACTTTTGCTTGTAATACATCAAGCATATCATTTAATACATTTTTTAATTCTATTAATTGAGGATTAGCAGGAATTGCTGTTATTCTTGCTGTTAGATTACCACCTTCTATTTCTTTAGCTGTATCAACTGATTGTTCTACTGCTTTAGCATCTTGTTCTAATGCATTTTTAGTTTTAGTGATGTTTTCATTGATGGCTTTGGCAATAACTCCAAATTCATCATTAGTCTTAACATCTATCATAGCAGAATCTTTTGTTTTATGATTGATAAAGTCAAAGAAAGAATTGATACCTTTTTGGATTGCTTGTAAAGGGGATAGATAATAAGAGATGATGAAGTAGAGTAAAATGATACTAGCTATACTTGTAAAAATAACAATAGTAGTTTGAATATAAGCTATTTTTAAAGCAGGAGCTTCAATAACTTCTATATTTTCGCCCGCACAAGTTGTATAACCATCAACATTAACACAAATACCAAATCTATTGTTACCATTTTGTGTGGTATAGCTGAAAATATTATAATCACCAGCTTTTTCATAAGCTTTAGCAACTGTTATAATATCTGGATTTTGCTTATCGCTAACTAATGATTTGTCAGTTGAGGCAAATACAGTATAAGCTTGGTCAAATACAAAGGTTCTTCCTGGTAGTTCGCTAAATTCGTTTTGTAGATCTTTTACCAAAACATCAATAGCTAGTATACCTATAAATTTACCATCTTTGATTAATGGCATAGAGTAGGTAAAACATGGTAAACCAGTTGTTGCATCAATATAAGATGCGGTAATGTATAAGCCATTTTTCTTTCTAGCCTCTATATAAAATTCTCTTGTAGTAGCATCGTAATTATCTGCTTTTCCGTAAATTCCATAATCTAAGCCTTTGCTATCGCTATCTGGATCACTTACTATTAACTCACCGCTTGGTTGAGCTATATAAACAGCTAAATAACTATTCATATCTCTAACTGTTTTTAGTAAATTACCTGTATTATCCATAAGTTTTTCTTGAGTGTTAAGTTCGCTATATGGAAGCTTTAAGATGGCTTGAGAAAGTTTTTCCAAAGAATGCACATTGAGCTTTTTGAAATCTCTCATTGATTTTTCTGCAGTTCTTACATAATTAGTTTCAGCTTTTACTACCTCATAATTTAAGGCTTTTTTTGTAAAAATAAAACTAACAACGCCAAGTATTATAAGACATACTATAGCTATAATGTTTGCTATTAATGAAATTTTTAATTTGATACTTTTCATTAATTAAACTCCTTTGATGTTATGGTGAATTTTAAATGAGTTTATTATATCATTAAAAATTAAAAAAGAAACAAATATTATTTAAACGATAAATTTTTATAAAG
Organism: Campylobacter lari; assembly: GCF_004357905.1. Classification (NCBI taxonomy): domain Bacteria; kingdom Pseudomonadati; phylum Campylobacterota; class Epsilonproteobacteria; order Campylobacterales; family Campylobacteraceae; genus Campylobacter; species Campylobacter lari. The sequence continues at coordinate 38,440 of NZ_SMTT01000008.1, forward strand.
AGTATTTAAGAGCCCAAAACATGCTTTTGAAAGTATAGTGTAAGTCTCATCAAAATTCCCACTATACCAAGGATCAGGCACTTCGTCATATCCTAATTCTAAGGCAAAAGAAGTGATTTTGTGAATTTTATGTTTTGCATTTGGAAAATTTTTAACTATATCATTATAATTAGAATTATCCATTACGATAATTAAATCATTATCCTCGCACATTTTTAAATTTAGTTTTTTACTACAAAATGGCTTAGAATTTATATTTTTGTTATCTAATAAAGCTTTAGTTTTATAATGCATATCCTCCCCATCGTGGTAACCTGAAGTACCTGCGCTAGAAATAATAAATTCATTATTTAAATTTGCTTTTGATATAAGATCCTTCATAATAAATTCGGCCATGGGAGAACGACAAATATTACCTAAACAAACAAAAATAATTTTAGTCATATTTTTCCTTTTATTTTTGTGTAGTTTTTTCAAAATTATAGCAGTATTTCAAAATATTTTTAAAGATTAATTAAAACTAAGATATAATTTTTCATTAATGGGGAGCTTTTGCTGAGAGGAAGTATAACTTCGACCCTTGAGAAGTTTGGTAATGCAAACTTTGAATTCTTGCAAAAACTTTCCTTTTTTATAAAAAAAGGATAAAAATGATACAAGCAAAAACAAAAACTAAAATTCCTATCTTAACTATAGCAGGAAGTGATTGTAGTGGTGGAGCTGGCATACAAGCTGATTTAAAAACTTTTAGTGCTCATAATTTATTTGGTATGAGTGTAGTTTTAAGCGTTGTGGCTGAAAATACTGCAAGGGTGATTTCTTGTTTTGATATACCCACTAAGATAATAGATGAGCAAATGCTAGCAGTTTATGAAGACATAGAGCCAGCTGCTGTGAAAATTGGAATGTTAGGTTCAAAGGAAATCATAATTTGTGTAAAAGAAAATTTATTGCGTTTTAAAGCTAAAAATGTAGTGATTGATCCTGTGATGTTTGCAAAAAATGGCTATGCTTTAATGCCTTTAGAAAATTGTCAGTTTTTTAAAGATGAAATTTTATCTTTAGCTGATGTACTTACTCCAAATATTCCCGAGGCTGAGTTTTTGTGTGATTTTAAAATACTTAATGAGGAGGATATGAAAAAAGCCGCTATAAAACTTCACAAAGAAGGTGCAAAAAGTGTTTTGATTAAAGGTGGACATAGTAAATATAACACCAATGATGTTTTTTATGATGGAAAGGAATTTAGTATTTTTAAAGCAGAAAAAATTAATACAAAAAATACACACGGCACAGGTTGTACATTAAGTTCAGCTATAGCTAGTAATCTTGCCTTAGGTAAAGAAAAACATGAAGCTATAAAACTTGCTAAAGATTATGTGTATGGAGCTATATTAAATTCTTTAGCACTTGGAAAAGGTTGTGGCCCGACTAATCATTTTTTTCAATATGACAAGGAGTAAAAATGATTATTAAAGCAGTAAGAGAAAAAAATCCTTTGATTCATCATATTACTAATTATGTTACAGCTAATGATTGTGCAAATGTAACTATAGCAATGGGAGCAAGTGCTGCTATGGCTGATTTTTATGAAGAGCAAGCTGATTTTGCTAGAATAAGTTCAGCCTTAGTATTAAACACAGGTACGATTAATCAACTTATAGCAAATTCTATGTTAAAAGCAACTAAAGAATATACTTTATTAAATAAACCTATAATTTTTGATCCTGTTGCTTTGGGTGTGAGTAAGGCAAGAGATGGGATTAATTTTGAATTACTTAATCTAAAAGGTATTAGTATTGTTAAGGCAAATGCATCTGAAATGGCTAGTGTTATAGGTTTAGATGGTAAAGCAAGAGGGGTTGATAGTACTTTTGTAATCGATAATGAGTTTTTAGAAAAAGCTAAAGAATACTCTTATAAAACCAAGCGTGTTTTAGCTATAACTGGAAAAATTGATTATATTATAAATCAAGAGCATATTGCTAAAATTTATAATGGCTCAATCATGGCTACTAAGATAACTGGAGCAGGTTGTATGTGTGCTTCTTTGTGTGGAGTTTTTGCAGGAGCGTTAGAAGATAAATTTCAGGCTAGTTTATATGCTTTGCTTAGTTTTGGCATAGCTAGCGAAATCGCTCAAGAGCTTTCTAGTGGAAGTGGTAGTTTTAGAGTGAATTTAATCGATGCTTTAAGTAATTTAGATGATGAAGAAATTAAAAAAAGAGCCAAATATGAAATCATTTAAAATTTATCTTGTCGCAAGCAAGGGTGAAAAAAGCGAAAGCGAGTTTTTAAATATTTTAGAAGCTTCTTTGAAAGCTAAGATTGATATTTTACAACTTAGAGAGAAAAATCTTAGTACTTTAGAATTTTATAATCTTGCTTTAAAAGTTAAAGCTTTGTGTGAAAAATACAACACACCTTTTGTGATAAATGATAGAATCGATATAGCCATGGCTGTGAATGCAAATGGAGTGCATATAGGACAAAAGGATATGCCTTTAAAAAAAGCAAGGGAGCTTTTAGGCAAAGAAAAAATCATAGGGCTTACGATCAATCATAAAAATGATCTTATTAATACTCAAGGTGCTACTTATCTTGGAGTGGGGGCTGTTTTTACTACGCCTAGCAAGCAAGATTGTGTTGTGCTTGGCATAGATGGATTAAAAGAAATTGCTAGTTTAGCTTCTTTACCTATTGTGGCTATAGGTGGGATAGATGAAGTTAATTTAAATTTGCTTAAAGATTGTAATATACAAGGTATAGCTGTGGTTAGAGCGATAATGCAAGCAAATGATCCTTATATAGCAACTTTAAATTTAAGATCAAATTTTGATAAAACTTTTATAGGAAAATAATGATTTATTTTATAGGGGATAAAGAATTTGATGGTGTTAAGACTATAAGATTAAATGAAATTAAATTTCTTGATTTTGAAGTTAATTTAAAGGAATTTGATTGTTTAATCATTAGCTCCAAGAATGCATTAAAAGCATTAATGTCAAGTAAAAACAAAATTGATTTTGATATTAAACTTTATGCTGTGGGAGAAAAAAGTGCTGATTTTGCAAAAGAGCTTGGCTTTAAAAATGTCAAATATCCTAGCAAGGCTTATGGTAAAAATTTAGCTAGTGAGTTTTTATCTGAGTTTAAAAATAAAAAATGTCTTTATTTAAGAGCGAAGAAAATTAGTTCAGGTCTTGATGAGTATTTGTTAAAAGAAAATATCCTTTTAAAACAATTAATCGTTTATGAAAATATAGCCATAGAGCCTAAAAAAGATGAGTTAAAAATACATCATCCAAGTGTTTTTATCTTTAGCGCTCCTTCAAGCATAGAGCAATTTTTGAAATTTTTTGCATTAGAAAAAGAAGATAAAGTTGTAGTTATAGGTCAAAGTACAGCTTTAAAACTTCGTAATTTTAAAAATTTATATATATGTAAAGAACAAGATCTAAACTCTTGTTTAAAATTAGCTAAGAGTTTAGATTTTTAAAAGTTTTATATAATAAAAATGAGGCAATAAAAATCATACAAATATCACCCACTAAAGTGGCTAGCCAAACTCCATTTACTCCTAAAAATTGCGTTAGTATAAATAAGGATAAAAATGGGAAAATAAGACTTTGGGAAATAGAAATTCCTAAAGAAAGCAAGGGTTTATCAAGTGCTGTGAAAAATGAAGCGCAGAGTTTTCCAAACCAAGAAAATAAAAACGAAAAAGAAAAAAATATTAAAGCATTTTGTGCTATATGGATAAAATCTTGGTTGTTATCTTTGTTAAAAACACTTACTATAAGGTTATTGAAAAAATAAACAAATAAAAACACTATTGTGCTTACACCCCAAGAAGCAAAAAACATTCTTTTAAAAATAGCTTGAATTCTTGCAATATTTTTGTGTCCATAATTATAACTTAATGCAGGTTGCATAGCATCACACATGGCCAAAACTAGCATGAAAACAAAAGTACTAAGATATAAAATCACAGAAAATGCTGCAACAGCTGTACTTCCAGAAAGTTTAAGCAAGAAAGCATTAGCTAAGATGGTATAAAAAGAGCTAGAAATATTAGAAAAAAATTCAGATGAGCCATTATAGAGTATATTTTTTAGTATTTGCAGCTTGATTATTGGTTTTTTAAATTTTAAAGTTAAATCTTTAAAAACAAAAGGTAATATCCCTAAAATGCTTCCTAAAAACATACCTATGCAAGTTGCTAAAGCTGCTGAAAAAAGTCCCCAATCAAAAACCACTATAAAAAGCCAATCAAGAAAAATATTGCTCAAAGCAGTAATGATATTAACTATCATGCTATAAAAAGTTTTTCCACAAATCCTAAGATAATTATCCATAGCAAAAGCTAGCATAATAAAGGGAGCAAAAATGGCAAAAATTTGCATATATTCAGTAGATAAACTTTGAATATTCTCATTAGCTCCCATAAAAACACTTAATGTTTTTGCTAAGAAAAATCCTAAAATTCCCATTAAACAAGAAATTGCAAAAATAAGAACTATGCAAAAAGAAAAAATAGCTCTTGCTTTTTCAATTTTTCCTTTACCTAGATTAATTGCTATTTGCACTGATGAACCTATGGCTATCATATCAGCTAGAGCAAAACTTATCATGATAAAAGGCATCATTAAATTCATAGCAGCAAGCGCATCTGAACCTAAATATCTTCCAACAAAAATTCCATCAATAATCACATAAAGATAGATAAAAGCCATGCTAGCCATGTTTGGCAAAGCACATTTTATAAATAGTTTGGTAGGATTTAATGTAGTGTAAAAATTATGTATTGACATAGCTTTCCTTATTAAAAATTATTTTATTTAAAATTTTATAGATAAAATAAATTTAATAAAGAGATTCTATGCCTTCTATAACATCTTTAAAATATGGATCAACAATGATAATGAAAAAATTTTTGAAAAACATTTATATCACCCAAATTTTAAAAATATAATAAATATTTGGCATTATATTTAAGCTGTAATTATAAATTTCTTAATGTAAATTTTAATTTTTTTTAGACGATTTTTATAAACCCACAAAAAAAGGAGCAAGGATGCAAATAAATTCGTATTCACGCGTGGCAGTAGAGTCGCAAGTTAGCAATAGGAAGGCTAATTTGAATACAAAACTTGAAGATGCCAATACCAAAAGTGCTAATAGCACAAAAGATATAGATGAGGATAAGCTTAGTAAGCTTGCTAGTATGGGAGGAAAAGGCATAACCGAGCTTTATGCTATGAATTTTATGCAGCAAGTATTTAGCATGAGTTCATCCAATGGTCTATCTCAGGCAGGGATTTTTCAAGGAGCTCAATCTAAGGATTCTTTAACAGCTATTTTATCAAATGTAGATTTTAAAGCTATAGGATATGAAGGTAAAGATATACTTAGTTTAAATGCTGATGAAGCAAAAGAGCTTATTGGGGAAGATGGATATTTTGGTGTAGCAAAAACATCTCAAAGATTGGCTGATTTTGTTATTAATGGGGCTGGTGAAGACATGGAAAAACTTCAAAAAGGTTTAGAGGGTCTAAAAGCAGGATTTGCACAAGCGGAAAAAATGTGGGGTGGCAAACTTCCTGATATCAGCTATGAGACAATTGATAAAGCTATTGAAACAGTAACTCAAAAAATTAACGAAATGGGTGGAAATTCTTTAGATATCAATGCATAAATTTATATCCCTAGTACATAAACTAGGGATTTAGTCTATTTTTAAAACACTTAAAAATGCTTCTTGAGGTAAATGCACCTTACCAATAGCTTTCATTCTTTTTTTACCTTCTTTTTGTTTTTCAAGAAGTTTTCTTTTTCTAGTAATATCCCCACCATAACATTTTGCGGTTACATTTTTACCCATGGATTTTACATTTTCTCTTGCAATAATTTTATTTCCTATGCTTGCTTGGATAGCAACTTCAAAAAGCTGTCTTGGGACGATTTCTTTCATCGCTTTTACAAGCTCTCTGCCCTTGCTTAGTGCTTTTTCATTTGGCACTATGATGCTTAGTGCATCGACATTTTCACCAGCTACTTTAATATCAAGTTTTACAAGATCTCCCACTCTAAATTCAATAGGCTCATAATCAAAACTAGCATAGCCTTTGGTAAGTGATTTAAGTTTATCGTAAAAGTCCATAACGATTTCGTTTAAAGGTATATCATACTCAAGTAAGACACGCTCAGGAGTGATGTAATCCATCTTAACTTGCATACCGCGTTTGCGATTTAAAAGAGTGATTAAATTCCCTAGGTATTCGCTTGGAGTTATGATAGTTGCTTTTACATAAGGTTCTTTTATATGATCGATTTTATTTACCGGAGGTAGTTCGCTTGGATTTTGAATTTTTAAAACTTCTCCATCGGTTTGATAAATTTCATAAGTAACAGTTGGAGCAGTGGCAATTAAATCAAGGTTAAACTCACGCTCAAGTCTTTCTTTAATAACCTCCATATGCAAAAGACCTAAAAAACCAACTCTAAAGCCAAATCCTAAAGCTAATGAAGTTTCAGGTTCATAAGTAATAGAACTATCATTAAGTTTTAATTTATCTAAAGCATCTCTTAAATCTTCAAATTTATCCGTTTCTATAGGATATAATCCTGCAAAAACAAAAGCTTTGGCTTTTTCAAAACCACCAATGGCTTCTTTTGCTTTATTTTTAGTTAGTGTTATGGTGTCACCTACTTGAACATCGGCGACATTTTTAAGTCCAAGCACGATAACACCCACTTCACCTGATTCTAATTTTTTAGTTTTTATAGGGCTTAATGGATGAGGATAGAAAAGATCTTGCACGAGATGTTTTTTATCTGTACTCATAACTAAAACTTCATCATTTTTAGCAATATTTCCCTCATAAATTCTAACTAAAGCCAAAGCTCCAAGATAATTATCAAACCAAGAATCATAAATTAAAGCTTTAGTAGGTGCTTCATCATCAGTTTTTGGCGCAGGAATTTTTGTGATGATAGTTTCTATGAGTTCTTTTATACCTACACCTGTTTTTGCGCTAACACAAATTGCATTAGAGCAATCAATTCCTATAATATGCTCTATTTCGTGTTTAACCTTTTCAATATCAGCCGAAGGAAGATCAATTTTATTAATCACTGGTATGATTTCAAGATCATTTTCTAAGGCTATATAAACATTGGCTATAGTTTGAGCCTCTACTCCTTGAGAAGCATCAACAACAAGTAAAGCCCCTTCGCAACTTGCTAAAGAACGACTTACTTCATAGGAAAAATCAACATGGCCTGGAGTGTCTATTAAATTTAATACATATTCTTCATTGTTGAATTTATAATTTAAACGCACAGATTGAGCTTTTATAGTTATACCACGCTCTTTTTCTATATCCATAGTATCCATTACTTGGGCGCTCATTTGTCTATCGCTAATTGCTCCGCATTCGCTGATAATTCTATCAGCTAATGTGCTTTTACCATGATCAATATGAGCTATAATAGAGAAATTTCTAATATTTTTCATCAAAAAACCTTAAGATTGTCTCATTTTTCTTTTTGCTAGGCCTATTTGCTCATAAGCATCAATTTCTTTTTTCAAAGCTTTATATCTTTTTTTTAGCTCATTGTTTAAAAATGAAATGTTTTTAGGAGTAGCATTAGCATTGGCTGAAATAGCACTAATGAAATCAAGTTTTCTTTTAGTGGCGCTGTCTTTTGGATTAGATCCTAGTTTTTGTGAATTTAAAAATTGCAAAATTAAGGCTTGAATTTCTTGAGAGTTGTTTGCATTATTTGCTTTAGATATAAAATCTTCTATATTGCTTATTTTTGGAGTTTTAGCTGGATTTGATTTGCTTGGTTGTTTTTCTTTGTGCATGAAAAATAATATCAAAAGAATTCCAAGTATGATAATTATCACTAAAGCTATAACTAAAAAAATAAAAAGAGAATTATTCATTTAAAACTTTCCTATAATTTTGTTGCATAAGATCTTTTAAAATAACTTGCTAAGCTTAATGCTACCATAAATAAAAATCCCCAATACACATAATCAGGAATTTTCACAGAATCTCCTGCTGCATAAGAATGCATACCAGTTAAAAAGTAATTTACACCAAAATAAGTCATGATAATTACCCAATATGCAAACATGGAGCAAACTGAAAAAATGTATTGATTTGCCCATTTTGGTACCATTCTAATGTGCAAAATGGCTGCATAAACTAAAATACTAATTAAAGCCCAAGTTTCTTTAGAGTCCCAACTCCAATATCTTCCCCAGCTTTCATTTGCCCATATAGCACCTAAGAAATTTCCAACTGTAAGTAAGCAAAGTCCTAAAATCATAGCCATTTCGTTGATTCTTGTTGCTTCTGTAATATTTCTTAAAATGTTTTCATTATGTTTGCCATTGATTTTTAGCATACATAATAAAATAAGTACAAATATACCTAATAATGCACATAATCCTAAAAATCCATAGCTAGCAGTAATAACCGAAACATGTATTGTTAGCCAATAAGATTGCAACACAGGAACTAAATTGGTAATTTGCGGATCCATTTGGCTAAGATGAGCTACACCTAAAGTAACTCCTGCTAAAATAGAGGTTAAAGAAAGTGCAATAGGACTTTTTCTCGAAAAGAAAATTCCAGATAATGATAAAGCCCAAGCTATATAAACCATGCTCTCATATGCATTACTCCATGGAGCGCGACCTGCTATATACCAACGCAAAGCCAAACCTAGAGTATGGATGAAAAATGCCACAATATTAAACACATAAACACATTTAAATATAAAATCAATGCGAATTTTTGGCAGAAGCATTTTAACAAAAACTATAATCAAAAGTAAAAATCCAGCGCATAAATAAAGCGGAGCAAGATTTACAAAAATTTGACTTTTGTTGAAAAAGATTTCTGTATTAATTTTTTTAGCACTTGGCATAACTTCATGGCCGTATTTTTCTTGGTAATTTTTGATAATATTTAAATTTTTAGTTGCTTCATCCCAGTTGTTATGTGCAATAGAATTACTAACTGCATTGAAATAATTTTCTAAAATGCTTCTTACTTCTTTACCTTCTTCGCCTTTTAAACCTATATATGCTTCGCGTGGTGCCACCCATTGATTATTGGTGCTATTTTGCAGTGGAATAAATTTAAAAATATCTCCTGAAAAAATTAAATTTACAATATTTACTCTTTCATCAAGCTTGATTATTTCTTTATCAAAAACACTTCTACGATTTGGATTTTTTCTATTAGCATTTTCTACATATTTTTGTAGTTTATAAGCATCTGTAGTGAAAAAATCTTTAAAACTAGTATAAGCCCTAGGTTCAATACCTAAAACTTTAGAAATTTCTTCATTAACCAAGCGACTTGTTGGCATAAATATAATATCTTTATCGTACCATGTACTGCCATCAAAAATCATTGATATGATAGTTGCTTCGGCACTTTGGCCTTGAAAGGTTGTGTTTTTGTATATTTTTTCTAAAACTTCCATAGCTAAAGTATTAAAAGGAACCATTCTACCATCAGGTTTTTGTACTACTAAAGAAGCAAGTTCTTTAGCATGTGTTTCATCTACCTTGATGGGTTCATTTGCATAAGTATTTTGGCTTGCAAAAAAAACTAATATAAATGTCAATATCGCACTTGTTTTTTTCAAGGTGTCTTGATTGATTAATTTAGCTAAAGTCCTAAATCTTGAATGAGGATTTAAAATATTTAAAAACATTCCTAATGTAAGTAAAAAGTATCCAATATATGTAGGAATTTTACCCGGATCTTTATTAACTGAAAGTATGGTGCCAAGCTCATCTTGATCATAAGAACTTTGGTAAAATCTATAACCTTGATAATCTAAAACATTATTCATAAAAATCTTATATTCTAATTTTTGTTCGGCATTATCAATTTCCACATAACTTGCATAAGACATAGGCGACATCGAGCCAGGATAGCGTTCTAGTTCAAAGTCTTTTAAGTACATTTCAAATGGCATTTCTATTCCTTTAGGCCCCCATCTTAAAAAGAAAGGTTGACCTGCTACATCAATACGGATAGGCGAGTTGTATTCTACTAGGAAAACTTCTTTAGATTCTCCTTTATAGCTTAATTTTAATTTTAAAGCATTAATAGCATTTTCTGAAAGTTGAGTTGGCATATATTTAGTGCTTTGTGCAAAGTCTTTGAAATTATTTAATAAAGAATTATTCCAATATTTTGCCTCACCAAATAAAGAAATCAAAGCATTGCGTCCTAGCTCTATCCAACTATTTTTAAACCAAGTAAAAAAGCTTTCATCTTGAGCTTGATTAACGCCTTCTAAGGTTTTTTTACCATGTAAAGAAGCAAATTTTACCACTAAATTAATATCATTAAAAGAATATAATCTTAAATCTTTAGCTTGTGCTTTTTGATTTGCTTTTAAAATGTTTTCTTTACCATCACTCATTGACATGTATTTTAAATCAAAATCAGCACTAAGCTTTAGATCTTTATCAATTTTTATATAAGGACTTGGAGCAGAGTCGTTTAAAAATGCTATATTGACACCATTGATATTTTTTATATCTCCTGCTTGAAAAAGCAATTCTTTAGATTCGTTATTTTGTGAAAGCATTAAAGATAAAAGAGGAGCAGAGTTGTTATCATCGATATAAATTTCTTTTGCATCTAAAATCAAATTTTCATATGAAATTTGAGCTTTTTCATCAGGTAATATTAAATCAAATGAAAAATCATTTACAAAAGGTAAAGTGGCAATATATTCAGATTTTGCAGCACTATATACTTTATCATCTTTTAAGGTTGCTATGTAGATATAACTTTTTGAGGTTTCAATGATATTATTTTTTTCGTTTTCTCTAATGTGTAAATTTCCTTCAAATCCCATATATCTAGTCATAGCTGAACCTAGTAATATAAATAAAAATGAGATATGAAAGATTAAAAGTGGTATTTTTTTCTTGTTAAACATTTTATATTTAAAAAGAGCTGTTAAAAGATTGATTCCTAATATGAGCTGTATAAAGCCAAACCAAGATGTTCCATATATCATGGCCCATGCTGTTGGAGTATTGTAAGCACTTTCTATAAAAGTAGCTAGAGCGCAAAATAGGGCAAAAATTAAAAATAAAAAAATAGAAATTTTTATATCCCCAAAAGCTAAAAGTTGTCTTCTCATGATTTAAGCTCCAAGGTATTTTTTTCTAATCTCATCATTACCGATAAGATCTTTTGCAGGTGCATGCATAGCGATTTTACCATTTTCTAGAACATAAGCATAATCGCTGATTTTTAAAGCTGAAAATGCATTTTGTTCCACTAATAAAATAGTAATACCTTCTTCTTTTAATTTGACTATAATATCAAAAACCTCTCCAACTATTTTTGGAGCAAGTCCTAGCGAAGGTTCATCTAGCATTAAAAGTTTTGGCTCACTCATAAGAGCTCTTGAAATAGCTAGCATTTGAGCTTCTCCACCGCTTAGAGTTCCCGCTAATGCATTTTTTTTATCTTTTAATCTTGGGAAAAGTCTATACATTTGATTTTTCAAATGTTCATAGTTTTCTGCATTATTAAAAGCACCAATTTTTAAATTTTCTTCTATAGTGAGATTTATAAAAACTCTTCTTCCTTCAGGTACCAATGCTATACCTTTTTGTACTAAAGTATGAGGTAAATGTCTTTGAGTGTCATAACCTAAAAAACTTACTTCACCAGTTTTTTTAACACAATTTAGCATTGCATTAAGTGTTGATGTTTTTCCTGCACCATTTGAGCCTATCAAGCTAACTATACTTCCTGTTTTTATGGTAAAATCTATACCTTTAACAGCTTCTATTAAGCCATAATAAACATGTAAATCTTTAACTACTAGCATTAAAATCTCCCAAATATGCACTAATTACTTCAGGATTTTGAACAGCATCACTTGGCTTTCCTTCAAAAATAGTCTTACCATAATCAAGCACCATAACCCTATCGCAAAGCTTATTTACAAATTTCATATCATGCTCAATAAGCAAAACACTGATTTTTTTATTATTTCTTATATCAAAAATCAATTCAGCCAAATCATCGCTTTCTGTTGAATTCATACCTGCTGCTGGTTCATCTAACAATAAAAGTTTAGGATTTGTTGCCAAAGCTCTTGCTATTTCAACTTTTCTTTGTTGTCCATAACTTAAACTAGTGGCCCTTTCATCAGCCAAATGAGCAATATTGAGTTGTTCTAAAATTTCATAAGCTGCTTTTTTTGCATTTTTTTCTGCTTTGGAGAATCTTCCCAAATGTAAAAAAGCTTCAAAAATATTATATTTAATACTCTTATCAAAACCAATTAATACATTTTCTAAAACACTCATGCTAGAAAAAAGTCTAATGTTTTGAAAAGTTCTTGCTATGCCTAGATGAACTATTTTGTGCGGCTTTAAATGGTCAATCTTTTTTCCTAGAAAAAATACTTCTCCGCTGCTTGGTTTATAATTTCCTGTAATAATATTAAATAGTGTCGTTTTTCCTGCGCCATTTGGACCTATAAGTCCAAAAATTTCGCTTTCTTTTATAGTAAAAGAAGTATTTGCTATAGCACTAACTCCACCAAAATTTTTATGGATTTTTTTAAGCTCTAAAATCATTTTTTATTCCTTTTAGAAAACTTAAATAAAATATCTGTTAATTCTTTATCACCCATTATTCCTCTTCTTGCAAAAAGCATTACTAAAATCAATATAACAGAAAACACAACCATTCTAAGACCAGGCATAGCAGGAGTTTCATAACCAAAAATATTCATACTCTCATCTAAAAATCTTAAATACTCACTTCCACCTATTACTAAAATAGCTCCTATGATAGCACCAGTAGTTGAACCTAAGCCGCCTAAAACAATGATGATTAAAAGCTGAAAAGTAAATAAAAAGTCAAATTGTTCAGGTGAAACTGAAGCTAGTGCGCAAGCTAATAAGCCTCCTCCAACACCTTCTAAAAATGCTGAAGTACTAAAGGCTAAGGTTTTAATATTAAAAGTGTTAATACCCATTGCTAATGCTGCATCTTCATCATCTCTTACAGCTTTCATGGCTCTACCAAATTTTGAACTAACAATATTTAAGATGATAATAACAGAAAATATAGCAATCCCACCACTCCAGTATAAGGTAGTATGTTTAGGAATATCGTTTAAGCCCAAAGAGCCATTTGTAACAGAAGCAAAGTTAATTGCCATAAGCTTGATAATAATTCCAAAGCCTAGTGTTACAATAGCTAAATAATCTCCTCTAACTCTAAATACTGCAAAGGCTAAAACTAAAGATAAAAGCATAGCACAAACCCCAGCAGCAAGTAAAGCTACAATAAAGCTTGGCGAATGAATCATCAAAATAAAACTACTTGGATCCTCTAAAGAAAACTGATCGATTTTGCTTTCACTTGTAAGTAAAACTAAGGCTGCAACATAAGCTCCTATAGCTACAAAACCATTTGGCTCTAATGAAAATTGTCCTGTAACTCCATTGATAAGATTATAACTTACCGCTAAGATTACAAAAATAGCAATATTGCTTAAAATTCCTATTTTATAATCGTTAAAAAAATAAGGAGATATAAAAAGAAAAGCAAGCGCTATAATAAAGAAACTTAAATGTGTAATTTTTCTTGCAATCATTTTAAAACCTACTTTTTTCAAAATTAATACCCAAAATTCCAGTTGGTTTAAAAAGTAAAATTAATACCAAAAAGATAAATGCAAATGCATCTTTAAAACCAGAAAGATCAGGGAAAATAGCAACAACAACAACCTCTGTAAAACCTATAATCAAACCACCTAAAACTGCCCCAGCAACAGAACCAATACCACCTAAAACAGCAGCGCCAAAGGCCTTAAGTCCTATAAGAGTTCCCATGCTAGGTTCAACAGAAGGATAACTAACAGCCCAAAAAATACCACCAATAGCAGCTAAAGCTGAACCTAGTGCAAATACAATAGCGATAATACGATTTGCATCAATTCCCATTAAATTTACAGTATGAATATCAAAAGCTAAAGCTCTAATAGCAATGCCATATTTGCTTTTATAAAGTATGAATAAAACCACTAATAATATAAAAAATGTCAAAATAGGCACTAAAATACTATTAATGCTAATGCTGATATTATTAAAATTAATCACTGTTTCAAGATAGCTTGGCACAGGAAAATATTTTGGCGTTGAACCAAATAAGACATTAAATACATTTTGTATTAAAAAGCTTATACCTATGGCTGTGATAAGTAAAGAAATTCTAGGTGCTTTTCTTAAAGGTTTATAAGCTACTCTATCAATAGCTATACCTAAAGCTGCTGCAAATAACATAGCTAAAGAAAGAGCGCCTAAGAAAGGTACATTCATGCTTGTAACACAAAATAAAGCTGAATATGCACCCACCATCATAATATCACCATGTGCGAAATTAATCAGTCTTAAAACACCATAAACCATTGTATAGCCTATGGCGATAAGTGCATACATACTGCCTAAACTAAATCCATTTATAATTTGCTGTAAAATTAAAGAACTATCCATTGAACCTCTTAAAATTTTTATTTATGGTAGAATCGAGTCTTTATAAACTTGTTTTTGATTCTCTATTGATTTTATAACAATTGAGCGCGTGGCATTACCTGTTTTGTCTATACTGATCACCCCGCTAACACCTTCAAATTTAGAAGTAGCATGAATGTTGCTGTTGATACATTCACTATTGAAATCATTAACGCATTTTTGCATAGCTTCAAAGATTACAAAATATGCATCTGCACCCATAGCTGTAAAATTTGGAACTTCTTTGCTTTGTTTTTCTTTTTCATAGGCTAATATAAAGTCTTTTGAAAGCTGTGTTGGAGGGTTATTATAATCAAAACTATCTGTAAATAAATATCCTTCTGCTGCATCTTGAGCTAGATTAATAAAAGTTTCATCGGCAACTCCATCTGCCGAACCCATAGGAATATTAACACCCATTGCTTTTGCTTGGCGTGCGAATAAAGAAGCCTCAGTATAATATACTGGAAGATAAATAAAATCAGGTTTTAAATTTTTAACTTGAGAAAGTATAGCTTTAAAATCTTTATCGCCTGCTGTAATTCTAAATTTATCTAAAATTTTTCCACCTTGTTTGCTAAATTCTTTTTCAAAGGCCCTAGTTAAACCCAAAGAATAATCTGCGCTTTGATCGCTGATAATCACAGCTTTAGTGTAATTTAACTTATTTTTTACATAATTAGCCAAAGATGAGCCTTGAAAACTATCCATAAAACAAACTCTACTGGCATATAATTTTTTATTTAAAATTTTATCAGCAGTAGCTGCAGGAGCAACCACTGGTATCTTTTTTTCCTCGCCAATTCTTATCACTTGTAAAGTATTAGCTGTTAGCATTTCTCCAATAAGTGCATAAGCTTTATTTTGCGAAATTAATCTTGTGCTAGCATTTGCACTTTCTATTTTGTCACCTTTTGTATCTACTACAACAAGATTTACCTTATCGCCATTACTTAAAGTATTTTTCATAGAATTTGCAATTTTCACTCCATCTAAAGCACTTTGACCATAAGCTGCAGTAGATCCTGTTAGAGGTAAAACTACGCCAATGTTAATTTCTTTTGCCTGTATGATATTACAAGCTATGATAGACAATATAGCTATACTAATTTTTTTCATAGTTTAACCTTTCAAGGATTAATAATAGTTTTATAAACTTGTTTTTGTTCTTGTATTTCTTTTATAACTACAGAACGACTTGCATTGCCACTAGCATCTATGCTTATAACTCCACCTACGCCTTCAAAATTATTAGTAGAATGAATTTTTTCATTAATGCATTGTGCGTTAAGATTATTAGCACATTCATTCATTGCATTTACCATCACATAATAAGCATCAGCTCCCATAGCAGAAAATGCTGGAAGCTCTTTGGTGCCATGATCTTTTTCATAAGCATTGATGAAATTTTTAGACAAAGTTGTTGGTGGATTGTTATAGTCAAAACTATCGGTAAAGATTACTCCATTTACGGCATCACCCCCAAGTTCAATAAATGTTTTATTATTTACCCCATCACCTGCACTTAAAAGTTTATTAAAACCAACTGCTTTTGCTTGTCTTGCTATTAAAGCTGCTTCTGGATGGTAAATTGGCATATAAACAAAGTCAGGATTGATACTTTTAAGTTGTGAAACAATAGCTTTAAAGTCTTTATCGCCCGATGAGATGGTTAATTTTTTAAGTATTTTCCCGCCATTTTGTTTAAATTCTTTTTCAAAGGCTCTTGCTAAGCCTAGTGAATACACATTGCTTTGATCAACTATTACAACTACAGTTTTTAAATTTAAATCTTTGTATGCATAGTTTGCAAATTTATCTCCTTGGAAGCTATCCATAAAACAAACTCTACTAGCGTAGCTTTTTTTATCCAAAAGTTTATCGCCTGAAGCAACAGGGGCTATTACTGGGATTTTTCTTTCTTCAGCTATAGATAAAACTTGCATAGTATTTGGTGTAACAGCTTCACCTATAAGTCCTAAAACTTTATCTTGAGAGATAAGTCTAGTGGTGGCATTTGCTGCTTCTATTTTATCGCCTTTTGTATCTATGGCTATGATTTTAACATTATCTCCGTTTTTTAAATTTGGATTTAAGGTATTAGCTAGTTTGATACCTTCATATACATCATTACCATAAGCCGCTAAAGCGCCAGTAAGTGGTAAAATAACTCCTATTTTTACTTCCGCAGCATAAATTGAACTAGCACAAAGCAAGCTAGCTAGCAGTAGATTTTTTTTCATGAAAACTCCTTTTTTATTTTAAAAATGTATTATGTTTTGTTTTTGGTGCTGGTTCTTCTTCTAAAAGATCTTTTTGATTAAGCTCAATAGAAAAATTTTGCCCCTTTAAGTAAGCTATAATGTGATCCATATCACTTCCACTTAATTTTTTGGTGTATATGCTCATTTGAATGTTATCGCTTGATTGATCTTTAAAATATCCATTAGCATAGTCTTTTAAGGCACCTTTGATTTCTTCTGGGCTTAAATCTTTAATAGCTTTTTTACCATAAGAATTTTTTTCTCCATTTTCTCCGTGACAGGTGTTACATTTGTTTTTAAAATATATTTCTTTAGCTTTTTTTAAATCATAGCTAATATTATCATTAAAAGTATAAGTAAATAAAGACTTTATATTAAAAGCCATTAAAGAATTTATAAATAAAATACTAATTATAAATGAGCGTAACATAATATGCCTTTTTTAAATATAAATAAAGCTCGATTATATCTAAAAAAAATAAACAATTTTATCTCAATCTCACT
>NZ_SMTT01000009.1 GCF_004357905.1 Campylobacter lari
TTACAAAATAAAAAGAAGGTTTTAGTATTTATTAAGTGGTAGAAAATCAGAAAAGTTATTTAGAAATTTTATTTAGTAGTAATACTTTAATTTAATATTTTTAATTAGCCATAGTTGATATTTTTGGTTTTTGATATAAAATATTAATTTTTATAATGTATTGTATCTTTTTTATTTTTGGAGGATATATGAAAAAATTATTTTTAACTTTAACGCTTGGTTTTACAAGCTTATTGGCTAATGAAAAAATATTAAATATTTACGAAAGTCCCACTTGTGGATGTTGCGATCTTTGGGCTAATTATATGAAAGATAAAGGCTATAAAGTACAAATACACAAAAGTGAAGATTTTTTAAAAATAAAAGAAAAAATGAATATTCAGCCTATGTATCAAAGCTGTCATACTGGCGTGATTGATGACTATGCTATAGAAGGGCATGTTCCTGAAGATGCAGTTGCTTGGCTTTTGGAAAATAAACCTGAGGATGTTATAGGTATTTCTGCTCCTGGTATGCCTCAAGGAAGTCCTGGAATGGAACAAGGTTATGAAGAAGAATATCCTGTAGTTTTGATGCTTAAAAATGGAGATTGTAAAATTTATGGGATCTATAAAGGACATAATTTAATCAAGACAAACTAAGCAAAATTGCTTAGTTTATTTTGTATATTAAAGGTATTCTTATATGAAAAGTTTTTTCATATTGTGGAAAATTATTAGATGCTATGCGTATAGTTTCTAAGGCACTATCATTTAATAGTTTATATTTTGATGGTTTTAATATTTTTAAGTTTAATAAGTTTTTATCCTTAGTCCATGTGAATTCTACTAAAATTTCACCACTCATCCGCATTTTTCGAGCTTGCCTAGGATAAATTAAAGCTTTATCTATAGCTTGCTTAACTTCTTTTAAAAGTTCATTGTTATTAGTTAAAGATATACTTTCTTGAGAATTTATCAGGATATTTTTTTCTTGAGATGTTATTTTTTGAGATTTTATTTCCTCTTTTAATCGATTTGTTGCTTTAGTATCGGTTGAAGTATTTATTTTTTTAGGTTGAATGATAGGTTTTTCTTTTACTTGTTCTATTTTTTTTATTTTTTCTTGTTTAGATTGTTCGTTTTTTACTTTAGGAGAATCTTGTAAAAATTGTTTTATAGCTATATTAAATTTTTCTTCCTTTGTAGTGTTATGTTGTATATGTAAAAAATTCTTAGTATAAAGAAAAACAAAAAGTAAAGGTAAAAAGATAAATAAAGTAATGAAAAATGATTGATTTTTATGATTACTTATAAAAGTCTTCATCTTTTTTGCTCTGTTAAAATTTGAAAATTTTCATGATTTTTATTTTTTAAAATATCAATAATTTTTACAAAGCTTTCAAATTTTGCTTCTTTATCGCTTTTTAACTCTACTAAGGTTTTAGAATTTATAGTGTCAAAATTTTCTTTTATTTCTTCTATGGAAACTGTTTTTCCATCGATATAAAATTTATTTTCTTTATCGATTAAGATGCTTATTTTGTCTTTATTTTCACTTATGGAATTTGAATTTTCACTTTGAGGTAGATTGATTTTGATTTCACCATGTGCGATAAAAGTGGATATACTTAAAACAATGGCTAGTAAAACAAGCATTATATCTATAAAAGGAATAATATTTAAACCTTCATTTTTTGGCAATTTAAGCATTTTTATCCTTAAAAATACGATATGCATTACTCAAAGTTGATATTTTTCTAAGCAATCCATTATAAGCCATCAAAGAAGGGATGGCAACTAAAATTCCCAAAGCAGTAGCCTTTAAAGCTAGCGATAAGCCAATAACAATAGATTTTACATCAATATTTCCACTTGCTCCCATGTCGTAAAATGTAATCATAATCCCTACTACAGTTCCTAAAAGTCCTACATAAGGAGCGTTAGTGTAAATAATATAAAGCATAGTGATATTTTCACTAATTGCATCATCAAATTTTTCTTGGCATTGATAATCATTTAGTTTAATTTTTCTAAAAAATAAGATGCGTTCTATAGTGCACCATATAGCAATAAATGCCATTAACCCTAAAACAATAAATATAATTAAGTCAATATAAGTTTTTAAAAATTCCATACATCCTCGCTTTAAAAATTTTTGTGATTATATTACTGAAAATTAAATTATTTATTAATAACAATTATCATAATTGATATAATAAATTTATTTTAAATTAATAATTATTATCATAATATTCCAACTTTGAAAATTTTGTTTATTTAAGAAAGGAAATAATGAAAAATTATTGCTTGTCAGTTTGTGTTGCTAGTCTTTTGGTCTGTAATGCTTTATCACAAGAGGTTTTATTAGATAGCTCTATAGTGAGTGCTTCGGGATTTTCTCAAGATATTAAAGAAGCTCCTGCTACTATAAATGTGATTGGTAAAAAAGATTTAGAGAGTAAGCCTTATAGAGATGTTGCTGAAGCTATTGCTGATATTCCTGGTGTAGATTTATTTGCTAGTAAAGGAAAAACAGGCTCTTATAATATTACCATGAGAGGTATTACTGGATATACTTTAGTTTTGATTGATGGGCGTCGTCAAGGAATAGGTGGAGAAGTAGGACCTAATGGTTTTAATGAAATTTCAAATTCATTCTTACCGCCAATTTCTAGTATAGAAAGAATAGAAGTGATAAAAGGACCAATGAGTACTTTATATGGTTCTGAAGCTTTGGGTGGTGTTGTAAATATCATCACAAAAAAAGTAAGTAACGAGTGGGAAACATCATTTAGTTTGGATGGTATTTTTAATGCACATAAAGAATGGGGTAATACTTATGGCGCAAGTATATATTCTAGTGGTCCATTGATGAATGATCGTTTGGGACTTACTTTGCGTTTTAGAGAATTTTATAGAGAGCAATCTAATGTTGAATTTAGTAATGGGAGTGGTCAAAGAGTGCAAGGTGATCAAGCACAAAGTCCTACAAAAGCTAATAATTTTAGTTTAGGAACTAGGTTAAATTACTTAGTAGATGATTATAATACTTTGATATTTGATATTGATTTTTCAAGAAATCATTATAATAATAAAAAAGGCCAACTCGGTACATTAACAAAACCAACAGATAAAAATGATGGCTCTTTAACAGGTGGTTATACAGATACCATGCAAGTAGATAAGTTGGTAACTTATTTAAGTCATGAGGGGGTATATGATGATTTTTCAATTACTTCTACTTTGCAGTATAACCGTGTAAGTAACGATGGGCGTGAGGTAGTTGGCCAAGCAAATCAGCCATTTTTAGGGCAAAATAGAGATATAGTTGCTGAAGATATTATTGTAGATACAAAATCAGTTATTCCTTTAGGTCAAAGTCATATTTTAAGCGTGGGTGGTGAGTATAGACTTGAGAAAATGCAAGATAAAATTGCTAATCCTATTAATTTTGATCAATATTTATTAGCTTTTTTTGCAGAAGATGAATATAGCATAAGAGATGATTTAAGATTTACTTTTGGAGCAAGATATAATTATCATGAAATTTTTGGAAATAACATTTCTCCAAGAGCTTATTTAGTTTATAATCCTACTAGTGAGCTTACTTTAAAGGGCGGTGTTTCAACAGGCTTTAGAACCCCATATGCTAATAGATTGATAGCTGGTGCTTATAATTATAGTGGACAAGGTAAATATCCTATGTATGGAAATCCGAATTTAAAAGAAGAAACATCGCTTAATTATGAACTAGCCGCTGTTTATAATAATGATTTGTTTTATATTTCAGCAACTGGCTTTTTAACAAATTTTAAAGATAAAATTTCTAGTCAAAAATTTAGTAAAGAAAGTATGATTTTGGGTATTGGAAAATGTGAATCTGATACATGCTATCAGGCGATTAATCATGGCAAGGTTGAGTATAGAGGCATAGAACTTGGAGCAGGGATTACCCCTATAGAACATTTAAATCTAGATTTAGCTTATACTTATCTTGATAGTGAAGTAAAAGATGCACAAGATAAGGCTGTGATAGGAAAGCCAGAGATTGATAGTTTAAAACACAACATCATGCTAAAAGCAAGTTATAATATCTTTAGCAAATTCACTCCATGGATAAAAGGCGAATGGCAAATAGATCGTTATATGGGTGATACAAATATTAATAGAGAGTATTATCAAGATGTCTTTTTAGCTTCTATGGGTGTGCGTTATGATATCAATAAAAAATGGAATATTAATGCGGCAATTTATAATCTTTTTGATAAAAGTTTTACAAATGATTGGGAGTCTTATAAAAACAAAGGTGAAGATACTTGGGTAAATACTTATAATCGCATAGAAGAAGGAAGAAGAATTTATATTTCAATCAACGGCAGTTTTTAATTTTGTATAGTTGGGGAGCCAAAGAGCTTATTGAGAGCTTCTTTGGTTTCGTCTTTAGGATCGTATTTTTTAGCATCTTTTTTAAAATTTTCAAAATGTTCATTTAAATTCGGAGTACTTTTTATTTCTTGTTTTATAGGAGTTTTGAATATATCTTGTAATTTTTGGGTATCTATAGTTTCTATTTTTTGAATTTTAATTTGTGTTTTTTCTCCAAAAAGCTCATGAAGCAAGACTTTGATTAATTTAAAGCCATTGTTTAGGGTTTTTCTATCATCATCTTTAGCATGTGAGCTAATACTTAAAATATCATCTTCAAAAGAAATAAACTGCGTAGTTTTTTTGAAAACTTCAGCTAAATCATAATCTCTTTTGTAAATAGCTTTTAACAAACTTTCATAAGGATTAAGTTTTTCTTCTTTAATTGTTTGTATAGAAAGAATTTCTTGTTGTTTTGGGCTTGGTGTGTTATCTTGTTTTGGACTTTTACTGTAAATAGCCTCATCAATACTTTTTAGATAAGTTGCTTCTATAAGCATGAAAGCCATAACACAAAGTACAAAACTATCATCATCGCTAGAATTTAACATAGTCTTAGCACGCGAAAGAATTCTAAAAAATCTTTCGTAAATTAACATAGAAAAAAGATTGTTTTTGGCAAAAAATGCTTCTTTTAAAAAAAATATCATTTCATCAATGACATTGCTTGCCTCGTAATCTTCAAATTCTTTTAAAAACTCAAGAACTTTATCTTTATCGCTAGCTAAAATGGCTTGATAAAATTCTTCAATTTTAGATGGATCTAAAAAGCCTAGCATCGCAGTAATTTTTTGTGTTTGTATATGATTTTGACAATATACTATGGCTTGATCTAATAAAGTTAGAGTATCTCTTAAAGAACCGTTTCCACTTCTTGCTATGAGTTTTAAAGCTTCTTTTTCATAATTGATATTTTCTTTTTCTAAAATCCACTCAAGATGATTTAAGATATCGTGGATAGAAATTTGCTTAAATCTAAAATGCTGCGTTCTTGAAAGAACCGTAGCAGGAAGTTTTAAAGGGTCAGTTGTTGCTAGTATAAATTTTACATAGCTTGGTGGTTCTTCCAAGGTTTTAAGCAAGGCATTTGCTGCTTGTGGGGTAAGCATATGCACTTCATCGATAATAAAAATTTTAAACCTAGCTAAAGATGGAGCGTATTTAACTTGCTCGATAAGCTCTTGAATGTCTTCTAAGCTTCTATGGCTTGCAGCATCCATTTCTATAATGTCTATATTAGAGCCACTGAGTGAAGATAAGCATTGAGAACATTCTCCACAAGGGTTAGCACTTGGTCCTTTTTCACATACTAGGGCTCTTGAAAAAATTCTTGCACTTGAAGTTTTTCCACTTCCGCGTAATCCTGAAAATAAATAAGCATGTGCTAAGCGGTTATTTTCAAGAGCATATTTTAAGCTTGTAGAAACAGTATTTTGCCCTACAAGCTCATTGAAATTTTTTGGTCTGTATTTAACAGCAAGAGCTTGGAGCATTACTACTCATTCATGATGGATAACAACTCTTCATTGCTTTTGGTTTTTAGCATTTTAGAGTATAAGAATTTTAAAGCTTCTATATCATCCATTTGTGAAATAGCTGATCTAATTGCCCAAATTTTTTGAAGTTTTTCAACACCTTGGAGTAATTCTTCTTTTCTAGTGCCTGATTTTATAATATTAATTGCAGGGTAAATTCTTCTGTCTGAAATATTTCTATCAAGAACGATTTCGCTATTTCCTGTTCCTTTAAATTCTTCAAAAATCACTTCATCCATTCTTGAGCCTGTTTCTATCAAAGCAGTTGCTATGATGGTTAATGAGCCACCATGTTCTATATTTCTAGCTGCACCAAAAAAGCGCTTTGGCTTATGCAAGGCATTTGCATCAACCCCGCCACTTAAAACTTTACCACTGCTTGGTGTGGCAGTATTATAAGCTCTTGCTAATCTTGTAATAGAATCAAGTAATATAATGACATCTTTACCTGTTTCTACCATCCTTTTTGCTTTTTCTATAACAAGTTCAGCCACTCTAACATGATTATAGGCAGGTAAGTCAAAAGTAGAGCTAAAAACCTCGCCTTTAACACATCTTTGCATATCTGTAACTTCTTCAGGACGCTCATCTACTAAAAGTACAATCAAATGAGCCTCTGGATGATTTTTAGCAATAGCGGTAGCTAGTTCTTTCATTAACTCAGTTTTACCAGTTCTTGGAGGTGCTACGATTAAGCTTCTTTGACCTTTTCCTATAGGGGCAAATAAATCAAGCATTCTGCCTGTTAATTTTAAAGGATCATATTCTAATTTGATTTTTTCAGTTGGAAAAATTGGAGTAAGATTGTCAAATAAAGGTCTTTCTCTAGCTTCTTTTAATGGAAGATAGTTGATTGCTTCAATTTTTAATAAAGCATAGTATTTTTCTTGATCTTTTGGCTCTCTAACTTGACCAGTAACTATATCTCCTACACGCAGAGCAAATTTGCGAATTTGTGAGTTTGATACATAAGCATCATTTACACTATCGCTTAAATTTGAGTCCATTCCACGCAAGAATCCATAACCTTCAGGCGAAATTTCTAAAATTCCTGTAAAGAGTATAAAGCCACCTTTTTTGGTTTGTGCTTTTAGAATTTCAAAAATAAGATCTTGTCTTCTAAATTCTCTTGGATTTTCTATTTCTGCTTCATTTGCTATTTTTACTAAGCTTTCTAAATCAAGCAACTTTAAATCTTCTATTTTATAACCTTCAACAGGAATGTGTGTTCTTTGGTGTTGTTTCTTTTCTTTTGTATTTTCCATATATCCTCATAAAATGTAGAAAATGTAGTTTTTGTTTTAGTTTATTCAAAAAAGATTTTATTAAAAAAAATACTTTTTTGTCAAATTTTGGAAATTATAATATAGCTTTGTAAATAATTTTTAAAATTGAAAGTTTGAAAAAATGATAAAATATTGTAAAAACTTATAAAGAAAGTATAAAATGAGATGTAAGCATTGCCAATTAAGCTTTAAACAAGAACAAATGATAGAAAAAAATGGAAATTATTTTTGTTGTAAAGGCTGTGAAAGTGTATATGAAATTTTACAAGAGAATAATTTGGAGGAATTTTATGAAAAACTTGGTAATCAAACTTTAACCCCAGTAACAATAGAATATAGTATTAAAGACTATGAAAAATACATACAAAAAACAAAAGAAGGCTTTAGCGAGGTTTTTTTACTGATAGAAGAAATTCATTGTGCAGCCTGTGTTTGGCTTAATGAAAAAATTCTCATTAAAAGCGAAGGAGTGATAGAAGTTGATATTAATTCTATTACCCATAAAGCTAGAATTGTTTTTGATGAAAAAAGCATAAATTTAGCAAAAATTATCCAAAATATAGAAAGCATAGGCTATAAAGCTAGTGTGTATTTACCTACAAAAAATGAACAAAGAGCAACTCAAATCAAAAGAGATTTTTATGCGAAATTAATAGTTGCTATAGCTTGCGTAATGAATATTATGTGGATATCTGTAGCTAAATATGCCGGGTTTTTTAGTGGTATGGAAGCTGATATTAAAGATATTTTACATTTTGCTGAATTTTTACTTTGTACTCCTGTACTTTTTTACACAGGTTCGATTTTTTATAAAAATGCCTATTATGCTTTGAAATTTAAAAATGTTAATATGGATACTCTAGTAATTAGTGGAGCAAGTTTAGCTTATATATATTCAGTGTGGGCAATGTTTTCAAGAGCTTCACAGGTATATTTTGACTCTGTGGCGATGATTATTTGTTTTGTTTTTATAGGAAAGTATTTAGAGCTTTTAAGTAAGAAAAAAGCCCTTGATACGCTCGATCATTTGAGATCATTTTTAGGTAATGAAGTAAGGGTATTAAAAAATGAAAAAATAGAAAATATTGATGTAGAAGAGGTGCAAATAGGAGATATTATAGAGTTAAAAGAAGGTGATAGGGTTTTAATAGATGGAGTATGTATTAGTGGTAATATTAGTTTAGATATGTCTAGTTTAAGCGGAGAGAGCTTACCGCTTGATGTGCAAAAAGATGATATGATTTATTCTGCTTCTTTAGTTTTAAGCGGGAATGCTTTATATAAGGCAAATGCGCTTTATAAGGATTCTAAATTAGCTAGGATTATTAATTTACTTGAAAATTCAAGTGCTAAAAAAGCCAAAATAGAAAAAATGGTACAACAGGTGAGTAAGTATTTTTCGCCTATTATTTTAATTTGTGCTTTGTTGTGCTTTGTTTTTACTTTTTTTGTACTAAATTTAGGTTTTGAAGAAGCCATGATACGCATGGTTTCTGTGCTAATCATAGCTTGTCCATGCGCTTTGGCTTTAGCTACGCCGGTGAGTTCTTTAGTAGCAATTAGTGCTGGTTTGAAGGAAAAAATTTTATTTAAAGAAGCAGGTGTTGTGGAAGATTTGAGTAAGTGCAATGTGACTGTATTTGATAAAACAGGGGTTTTAACAAAGGCTAGTTTGGAAGTTAAAAAAAGCTTTTTAGATGAAAGGTTGGATAAAAATGAATTATTAAATTTCTTACATTTAACTAACCACCCAGTGGCTAAAAGTATTTTAAAATTTTTAGATAGAAAAATAGATAGTAGAATAGAATTTGAAAAAGTTCAAAATTTTCAAGCAAGAGGTTATAAAGCCTTTTTGGGTAAAGATGAATTTTTGGGAGGAAATGAGAAATTTTTCAAAGAAAATCATATGCAAGTACAAGAATTTCAAACTACGCATTTTATATTTGCTAAAAATAAAACTATATTAGCAGTTTTTGAATTAGAAGATAGTATGAGAGAAAGCTCTGAAGAGTTGATTGAATTTATGAAAGAATGCAAAATGCAAATTTATATATTAAGTGGCGATAATTTAAATGCTGTGAGTAAGGTGGCTGAAAAATTAAAAATAAATAATTTCAAAGCCTCATGCATGCCAGAAGATAAGATGCAAACAATAGCTAGGTTAAATCAAATAGGTAAGGTTTTAATGGTAGGAGATGGGGTAAATGATGCTTTAGCACTTTCTTATGCAGGTGTTGGGGTTTCTTTAAAAGAAGGTTCTGAGCTTGCTATGGAAAATAGTGATATTATATTGTTAAAAAACGACTTAAAAAGCTTGCAAAAGGCTATACAAATAGCTAAAAAAACTTATCAAATTATTAAACAAAATTTAGCTTTTTCTTTATTTTATAATGCCTTGAGCATGCCTTTAGCTTTTTTTGGTTTGATTAATCCTTTAATTGCAGCTTTATCAATGTCTTTTAGTAGTATAATAGTGATTTTAAATGCTTTAAGGATTAAAAAATGAATGGTGTTTTAATGATGATGATAGGTGTTTCTATGGTTGCTTTATTTTTGGCAATTTGTGCTTTACTTTGGGGGATCAAAAATAAGCAATTTGACGATGATTATAAATTTACTACTTTAAATGATAGCGAAGAAGCTTTAAATGATGCAGTAATTTTGGAAAAAAGAAAAAAAGAAGCTTTGGAAAAGAAAAATCAAGAAAAACAGCCATAAAGGCTGTCAAATTATTTTTTTAAGCTCTCGATGTATTCTTCAATTGCTTTAAAATCTGCTTCTGTTAAACCTTTAAGGTTAATCTTCATGATTGCACCTTGGCCATAAGCATTTCTTTTACCTGCTGCATAATCTTTCATGTATTGTAATCTTTCAGCTGCAGTTAAAGTATTTAAAGCAGGAACTTTGTTAAGATAAACTTTATCTGCTTTAGCACCATGACATACTGCACATTTTTTATAAAGTGTAGCACCATCCGCAGCAAAAGCTGAAACACTAAGACATGCCAAAGCTGATAAAACAAGTAGCTTTTTCATTGTATCACTCCTATATAAATTGAAAATAAAATGTTTTTAATTATATGCTTTTTTTATTTAAAGTCGCTTAAAAAACTTTTTTACTTGATAAATTATAAAATCTTAAAAAAAATTCATTATAATTTTTTTATGAAAACAAAGGCGTTATTTTTAGATAGAGATGGAATTATAAATATAGATAAAAAATATGTTCATAAGATTAGTGATTTTGAATTTTGTGATGGTATTTTTGAACTTTGTGAATTTTTTCAAAAGCAAAATTTTTTAATTTTTATAGCTACTAATCAATCAGGTATTGCAAGGGCTTATTATAATGAAAAAGATTTTGAAATTTTAAGCTCGTATATGCTAGGTGAATTTTTGAAAAAAGGCATTAAAATAGAAAAAATTTATCACTGCCCTCATTTAGAAAATTGTGAATGCCGTAAGCCAAAACCTGGCATGCTTTTAAAAGCACAAAAAGAATTTAATATAGATTTTTCACAATCTTTTTTTATAGGAGATAATTTAAGTGACATGCAAGCTGGAATTAATGCTGGTATAAAAAATCTATTTTTGATTAATGAAAATTATAATGATGATAAAAACTATAAGGTCTTTAAAAATTTAAAAGAACTTTTGTATTATTTAAAGGATAGGAAATGAAAATTGTGATAACAGGTGGAGCAGGTTTTATAGGCTCTGCTCTTGCTCTAGAACTTCAGGATAAACATGAGGTTTTGATTGTGGATAAAATGCGATCAAGTGCTACTTTTGAAAATGGAAATTTAGAAAGTTTTGGTCATTTTAAGAATATTTTAGATTTTGAAGGTGAGCTTTATGTGGGCGATATTAATGATGAAAAAACTTTAAAAGCTATAAAAGCTTTTAAACCTGATGTGATCTTTCATAAGGCTGCAATTTCAGATACAACTGTTTATGATCAAAACAAAGTTTTAAAGACCAATTTAAACACTTTTAAAGATTTTATAGAACTTGCTTTAGAACTTAATGCAAAACTAATCTATGCAAGTTCAGCCTCAGTTTATGGAGATGCTCCAAGCCCGCAAACTGTAAATTTAAGTGAAGCCCCTAAAAACCCTTATGCATTTTCAAAATTAATGATGGATAAATTAGCAAAAAAATACTTTAATAAAATGCATATAGTTGGGCTTAGATATTTTAATGTATATGGCAAGGGAGAATTTTTTAAAAATAGTACTGCTTCTATGATTTTGCAATTTGGACATCAAATTTTAGCGGGTAAAAGTCCGCGTTTGTTTGAAGGAAGTGATCAAATTTATCGTGATTTTGTGTATATTAAAGATGTTGTGAGTGCAAATTTAAAAGCTTTAGAAGCAAAAAGTGGAATTTATAATGTAGCTACAGGTAAAGCAAGAACTTTTCAAGATATAGTAGATATTTTGCAAAAAGAATTAAACACTAATTATCCTTGTGAGTATATTCCTAATCCTTACAAAAATTCTTATCAATTCCATACTCAAGCAAAATTAGATGAGAGTTTTTCATATAAAGCTAAATTTAGTCTTGAAGAGGGTGTAAAAGATTATTTAGATGAGATCAAAAGGCTTTATGAAAAGGAAGTAAATGTTTGATTTTTTAAGTTCTAAAAAGCCAAAAATTTTAGTTGTCGGGGATTTTATGGTAGATCATTATATATGGTGTGATTGCACTAGAATTTCTCCAGAAGCTCCTGTAATGGTGATGAAATCACAAAAAGAAGATAAAAGACTAGGTGGAGCTGGTAATGTATATGCAAATTTAAAAAGTCTTGGTGCTGAGGTTTTTGCTCTAGGACTTGTGGGTGATGATGAGAGTGGGAGGTTTTTAAAAGAGAATTTAAATGCAAAATTATTAGTAGAAAAAGATAGAAAAACCCCTCTTAAGAGTAGAGTTTTATCACATTCTCAGCAAGTTTTAAGACTTGATGATGAGAATGATTTTGATACTAAATTAGAAGATGAAATTATCCAAGAGTATAAGACAATCGCAAAAGATTATGATGCGATTGTTTTGAGTGATTATGCCAAAGGGATTTTAACTTCAAAAGTAACAAAAGCTTTGATAGAGCATGCAAATACTTTAAATTTACCTATTTTGATTGATCCAAAAGGAAGTGATTTTAGCAAATATCAAAATGCAACCTTGCTAACTCCAAATAAAAAAGAAGCTATTCAAGCTTTGAGTGTAGAAAAAATTGATAATTTAGAAAAAGCTTTGAAAAAATTAAAAGATGATTTAAATTTAGCTTATTCTATTATAACTTTATCTGAAGAAGGAATAGCACTTTTTGATGAAAAATTACATATTATTCCCGCAAAAGCTTTGGAGGTTTATGATGTAACAGGAGCTGGAGATAGTGTTATAGCTATGCTTGCTTATGCTTTAGCCTTAAAAGTTGATATTGTAAAAGCATGTGAGTTAGCAAATGATGCAGCAGCTGTTGTGGTAGCAAAAGTAGGAAGTGTGAGTGTAAGTTTAGAAGAGATTAAAAATCTAAAAAAAGCTTCTTTTGAAGATAAAATTAAAAGCAAAGAAGAGCTTGTGAAGTTGATACAAAATCAAAAAGTAGTTTTTACCAATGGATGTTTTGATATTATGCATTATGGTCATATAAAATACCTTGAAAAAGCTAAAAAACTAGGAGATATCTTAGTTGTGGGTTTAAATTCAGATGAAAGCGTAAAAAGACTAAAAGGAAACTCAAGACCTATAAATTTAGAATTCCAACGCGCATGTATGCTTGCGAGTATGTATTTTGTAGATTATGTAGTGATTTTTAATGAAGATACTCCTTATGAACTGATAGAGTTTTTAAAGCCTGATGTGCTAGTTAAAGGAGCTGATTATAAAGGTAAAGAAGTAGTGGGTTCAAATTTAGTAAAAAAAGTAGAATTAATTGACTTTGAAGATGGATTTAGTACTACTAATATAATTAATAGGATTGCAAATGATAAATAAAATTGAAAAGGAATTTATTCAACATCAAAAAACTTTAGAGCAAAGTTTGAATTTAAAAGAGCAAATTGTTGCAGTTGCTCAAGAATTAAAAGTGTGCTTGAAAAGTGGTGGGAAAATTTTAATTTGTGGAAATGGTGGAAGCGCTGCAGATAGCCAACATTTTGCAGCTGAACTTAGTGGAAGATATAAAAAAGAAAGAAAGGCTTTAGCTGCTATTGCTCTAAGCACTGATACTTCTGCTTTAAGTGCTATAGGAAATGACTATGGTTTTGAATTTGTTTTTTCAAGACAAGTTGAAGCTTTAGCTAGCAATAATGATGTATTGATTGGAATTTCTACTAGTGGAAAAAGTCCAAATGTGATCAAAGCTTTTGAAAAGGCCAAAGAAATTGGCACTAAATGTATAGGACTTAGTGGAAAAGGTGGTGGAGCGATGAATGCATTATGTGAGCATAATATAGTCATTCCAAGCGATGATACGGCTAGAATTCAAGAAATACATATTTTAATCATACACTGCTTATGTGATTTGATAGAAGAAGAATATTAAGTTTGGGTTATTTTCCCAAACTTAAATAATATTCAATTTGATCTTTTTGTAAAATTCTAATTAAATTTGTACTTCCTGCAACACCTACTGGAAATCCTGCAGTAAGGGTATAAACCCCATCTTTTTTCATAAGGCCTTTTTCAACTCCAAGTTTTACAGAATTGCTTAAAAGTTCTGTTAAATTTTCATGCTTTTCTATCAATATAGCAGGTTGAACTCCCCAAACTATACTTAAAAAATTTAAAGCTTTTTTAGAATGAGTAATAGCTATGATATCCATTTTTGGACGATACCTTGCTGTTTTAACCGCAGAAGCACCACTGCTTGTAATGGTAAAAATTGCATTTGCATTTAAATCAGTTGCTAGTTGTGTGCTTGATTTGGCAATGATATCAGTTTCGTTAAAACATTTAAAATTTTCAAATTTTTCATAAGGATAGTTTTTTTCTGTTTCTATAATGGTTTGAGTCATAATATCAACCGCATTTGCCGGATCAATCCCCACTGCACTTTCTTCGCTAAGCATAACCGCATCAGTGCCATCAAGTACAGCATTAGCAACATCTGAAATTTCAGCTCTTGTGGCAGTTTTTGATTTTGCAAGCGAAAAAAGCATTTGAGTAGCAGTGATTACAGGCTTATTGGCCTCATTAGCTTTTTTAATGATGAGTTTTTGTATATTTGGCACTCTATAATAAGGCACTTCAATGCCTAAATCTCCTCTTGCTACCATTATACCATCGCTGCTATTTATAATTTCATCGATATTTTCAACAGCATCAAATTTTTCTATTTTTGCAAAAATAGCAATTTTGGCATTATTTTCATCAAGTATTTTTTTAACTTCATCAATATCATGAGCATTTTGCACAAAAGATATAGCTAAAAAATCAACATCGTTTTTAATGCCCCATGCAAGATCGTCTTTATCTTTTTGAGTTATAACATCGATATTGATTTTTGTATTTGGAAAGTTAATTCCTTTATTTGAACTAAGCACCCCGCTATTTTCTACTTGGGTTTGGATAAAATCTTTTTCAACTTGTATAACTTTAGTTTTAATAGAGCCATCACAAAGATAGATGTATTCTCCCACTTTTAGCATAGAAAGAATTTCGGGATGATTAATACAGACTTTATAATGTTCATTAGAAAGTTTTTCGCCTTCAAAAGTATCTTTGTAGAAGTCTAGTCTATCTCCACTTTTTAGCTCAAAAGCTTCTAGAATTTTTAAGGTTCTAATTTTTGGCCCGCTAATATCTTGTAAAATTCCAATCCTTGCATTAAGTTCAGCTGCTACTTTTCTAATGGTGGCTAGGTTTTGACTATGATATTCATGAGTTCCATGTGAGAAATTTAAGCGAAAAACATTCACTCCATTAATAATCATTTGTCTTATTGTAGTTTCATTTTCACTTGCTGGTCCAATTGTTGCGACTATTTTTGTTTTTTTTAACATTTCCTATCCTTTTTATAGCAGTTCACTAGTAAATAAATCTTCATTAAAATTAGCACCCAAGTATTGACAAATAAGTTTTGCATCTCTATAACCATTACCAAGACAACTCGTAGCACCTGGGCTTGGTGTCATATTAAAAATTATACCCGGAATTTCAGTGATGCTAGCCTCTCCAAGCATTAATTCTCCTGCTTTTTTATCAAGCACTTGAGGGCGTACCCCGCCAAAGTTTTTAGCATAGTAAATATCATCTGTTTTTAAACTAGGAACTATTTTTTTAGCATCTTTTACAAAAAGTTTTTTGTTGATATAAGGAATTTCAAATAAATAATTATAAAGAATATAATTTCTAATAGTAGAATCTTTAAAAAGATTAAAACAAATTTTAATTACATTCATATCAAGATTAAGTGTTTTAAAAAATTCAGGTAAAGATTTAAAGCCATGGTATCTTTCTAGCATAGGAATAACTAAAGCAGTAGGACCAAAACGGGTGTTCATGTTAGTTAGTAAATCAGGATCGCCATGTAATGCAGCAAATGGGAGTTTTGGATTTTGCACCATATAAACCTTACCATTTAAAATTTTTCTTTTTGCCATGTAAAAACTTCCTGCAACAGGAAAGCAAGATTTGTCTAAACCTATACCCATTTTATGTGCTAAAAATAACGAGTGTGCGCCTGCATTGACGATAATGGATTTTGCACTATATTCTTTAAAATCTCTTGTTTTTATATAAAAAATATCATCTTTTTTTTCTATAAACGCAACTTCTTGATTGTAAGCAACATGAGTATCTTTACCTTGTTTGCAAGCTTGCTCTATGAGATTTTGACTCATAAGTCCAAAATCTACTGTGGTATAAATTTCACCTTCTTCTACACCCATAGCTACTATATTATCCGCCCTATCATTGACACCATCTTCACCTAAAACAACATTTGGTTCTATTTGTTTGATTTCATTTTTTGTGTAAAATTTAATATAAGGATATAATTCTTTAAATTCTTCATATCTATTTTTCATATATTCACATTCTTTTTCCCCAACTGCAAGTGCAAGTTTTTGGTGTGAATACATGAATTTATTTTGTGCATTTTGCAAGAGCCCATATTTTACAATCATATCTGCTGTTTTTTTAACTTTTTTTGCTTTTTCCAAGGTATAGTTAGTTTCTATATCACCGCAGTGGATGGTTTGTGAATTACTTGTGCTGTGACTATTTAATGTTGCAGCGTTATTGTATTTTTCTAATAATGCAATACTTTTAATATCAGTATATCTTGCTAATTCGTAAAATGCTGCAGCACCAGAAATCCCACCGCCAATCACTACGGCATCAAAGTGTTTTCGATCCATTATCATCAATTCCTTTTGTGTATGTTTGATTTTGCTAATAATATCAAAATATAGTTGTTTTGAGTTTAAATAAAGCTTATAATTGAAAAGCCAAAGATATGGTTAATCTTTTAAAGTATAAAATTTTCACAAACAGCTTTTTTCATACCTCTAAAAATCAAAAATTTATCATAAATTGCATAATCAAAAAAATTTGCAAGAAATTGCCCATCGCCACCTGTGAAATATAACTTTTTATCATATGCACTATCTTTTATAAGTAAATATATACTTTTAAAAACTCCATAACTTAAAGCATCAATAGTTCTTTGGGGAAAGGCATCAAAGTTTATTTGAGTGTTAAGTTCGTGTTTTAAGCGAGAAGAAATACTAGCAAAAGATTTTTTGTAGCTTTCAATACCAGGCAGGATAAATCCTCCAAGATGGATTGAATTTGAAACAATATCCACAGTTATTGCAGAGCCTGCATCAACTACTACCCCATCTTCTATGGTATAGCAAGCTGCTATTCTATCAACTCCTAAATTCTTATAAATAGTATCAAAATTAAAATATGGAGCAAGGTTGATAAATAAAGGATTTTGCTTTAATCTTTGCTCTAAATTTGGATTAACATTGATGTAAAACACTTTTTGTGTCGGCTCATACTGCAAAAATTGTTCTATGCTCATAGAATGAAATTTTTGCTCATTTAAAAAACTTGCAGTTGTATTGCCAATATCACACAAAAGCATAACTTTGAATTCCTTTGGTGAATAAATATTCTTTTGCTTTTGAGCAAATTAGAGATTGATGAAAAATAAAATGATTTTTAAATTTTAAATTTAAAACTTGACTTATATTTTGAAAAATATTTTCAAATTCTAAACCATCTTTTTTTAAAATCTTACTTTTTGCAAAAGAAAATAAAAATAAACAATATTGTTTTTTTGTATTTTCTCCATAAAAGCAAATTAGTTTTTTCTTTTTGCTAAAAGCATGGATATCCAAAGAATTAATATTTTTTAAAATAATTCCATGTTTAATAAGAATATCGCTTAGTTCTTGATTCATTTTAATTTAATTGTAAAACTTTATTGTGATAGAAAAATTTACCATTAGCCATAAAACTTTTTTTATCAATAGCTTCATTTAATTTATATACGGTAAAATCTTTCAGATTTGTATTTAATTTAATTAAATAGCCAGTTTTTTCAAATATATACAAAGAATCATTATATAATGTGCTTTTGGAAAATAAAGCAAATTGAAATTTTATTTCATCAATTTTTCTAAGATTATAATCATTTTTGATAACTCTTCCATCTTTTGTTAATATAAAAATTTCTTTATCATTAATATTTACCTCTTTAATGTTTTCGTTTAAGTATAAAGTTCTATTTGGTGTTACAACGATGATTTTTTGTGCTGTTGCGGCAACCATTGTATCGTTTTTAACATGAAGATAGATGATATTATTAAAAAATTCTTCACTACTTACTAAAATTTCTTTACTAACTTTTAGTGTACTTTTGTTAAGTATGGCTAATTTTCCATTAAGCATAGGGTATATGATAATGGTATTTAAAAAATAAGGATTAGCATAGCGACTATCTTGAGCATAAGCAGTGCCTAAATTTTGTAGCATTCTTATACCAAGATTTTTATTAGCATACACTAAAGTATTACTTGCTAAAATCAAAGCTATATCATCCCCGTCTACATTAGCACTTACTACACTTTCGTTAAATTTATGAGAAAATAATTCTTCACCTTGTAAATTTAAAATTTTAAAATTCCCATCATTATCAGCTATAAGAATTTCTTCTTGACGGATATTTAAAATATTATAGTTTTTATCTATTTTTAAAGCAGTAATATTTCCTTTATTGTCTATGAAAGTATTATTATTTAACTGAGCAATGTTGTTGTTAAAATTAACTATTTTTCCATTAATATTTTTAGAATTATAAGGAAGTTGTTCTAATTGTGTTGGTTGATAGTATTCCCTTTTAGTGCCACAAGCACTAAAAAATATTAAAGTAATAATAAATAAATAAAAATGCTTCATTTTATTCCTTGATAGTGTTTTAAGCTTGTGATGATTTGCCATAAAGGAGAATTTATAGGTATTTTATTAAATTCAACATCTGCGTTTTTAAAATCATTTTGTTTTAAAAATTCAAAACCTATTAATAGAGTATTATAATCTTTTAGAAAATCTGATTTTTGATTATTTTGGGCAAGCACTATTTGTTTTAACAAAGGATCTATATTAAGACTCAAGGTTTGATTAAGATCTTGATTATTTTGACCCATAATATATATGGTGTATAAATTTGCATTTTTTTGCTTTAATTCCTCAATTAATTTTTGATCTGAAGGATTTTTTAACAGATTATTAAAAATGATATTACTTTCTTGGATATTTTTTTCTTGCTTTATATTATAAATATAACTTCCACTAAAATAAAGAACTAAAAGAGCAATAAGAGCAATAAAATAATATTTGTATTTTCTTATAAAGCGTTCTGATTTGATAAAATTTTCCATCATTTGCTCTTGAGAGCTTAATTCTTCTTTTACTGCTTTCAAATTTTCTTTTAAAGCCATATTTTTCCTTTATTAATATAAAAAATGTTATTTTGTAATTTTAAAGTCTATAATTGTAACATATAAAAATGAAAAAATAAATTATTTTATGTTATAATTTTCAATCTAAACCAAAGAGTTTTATAAAATTAAAATTAAGGTAAATGATGCAAATTGATGATAAATTATTAACTAAACTTGAAAAGCTAAGTGCTCTAAAAATAGCAGATGAAAAAAGACAAGAACTAGAAGAGCAATTAAGCCAAATTGTTAATTTTGTGGAAAAATTAGATGAATTAAAACTTGATGATATAGAAGCCATGACTAGCACAACAAATGGTGGAACCTTATTGAGAAATGATGAGAGTAAAAAATCTGATGTGATAGATACGATAAGTAAGCATGCTCCAAATTCTCAAGATGGATTTTTTATAGTCCCTAAAATAATTGAATAAAATATTTGGAGTTTAGCGTAGATGGAAAATTTTTCGTGGTTTGATGTTTTTGTTTTAGGTTTGACTGTAATTTTAGGCTTAAAAGGCTTGGTAAGTGGCTTATTTAAAGAAATTTTTGGTTTATTGGGTATAGTTGGTGGGGTTTTACTTGCTTCAAGATATGCTAAAGAGGTAGCAGAGATTATCAATAATAATTTTTATGCAATTGAAAATGAAAATCTTGCTATTTTTGCAGGTTTTTTAGTTTTGTTAATTGTGATATGGATAGCATGTATGGCCTTGGGAAATATATTATCAAAAATGTTTAGCATGAGTGGTCTTGGTTTTATAGATCGTATAGGTGGATTTTTATTTGGAAGTGCTAAAATATTTTTAATTTTTGCAATTTTAGTTGCTTGTATTAATAATATAGAATTTTTAAATTCAAGTTTAGAAAAATATGCAAACAATAGTCATACTTTAAATTTACTTAGAAAAACAGGTGAATTTATAATGAATACTGATTTTACTCAAAATAGTTTAGAAAAAATAGAAGAAAGAATTAAAGATTCTAATATAAGTCTAAATTCGGAGGTAAATAATGCAAATTGAAAATATAGAATATGATGTTTTACTTGAGCGCTTTAAGAAGACACTTAAGGATAATGGCTTAAAATATACCAAACAAAGAGAAGTGCTTTTGAAAACTTTATATAATAGTGATATGCATTATACCCCAGAAAGTTTGTATGTGGAAATCAAGCAAAAAAATCCTGA
The DNA here is from genome assembly GCF_004357905.1 of Campylobacter lari. NCBI lineage: Bacteria > Pseudomonadati > Campylobacterota > Epsilonproteobacteria > Campylobacterales > Campylobacteraceae > Campylobacter > Campylobacter lari. The sequence continues at coordinate 20,374 of NZ_SMTT01000009.1, forward strand.
ATTAAATGTAGGAATTGCTACAGTTTATAGAACTTTAAATTTATTAGAAGAATCGGGCATGGCTACTTCTATATCTTTTGGAGCTTCAGGGAAGAAATTTGAACTTGCAAATAAACCCCATCATGATCATTTAATTTGTAAAAGTTGTGGAGAAATAGTTGAATTTGAAAATTCTATTATTGAGCAGCAACAAATGTTAATAGCAAAAGAATATAATTTTAAATTAACAGGGCATTTAATGCAACTTTATGGGTTATGTCCGCAATGTAGTAAAAAATAAAGGTAAAATTAATGTTTGATAATATTTTAGAACAACAAAAAATTCAAAAAGCGCAAGAATTAAAAAAGCTAGGAATTAATCCATATCCACATTTTTTGAAAAAAGAAATGAGTATAGTTGAATATAAAAATAAATTTGCATACATTAAAGATACGCAAAATCAGCGTGATGAAAAAGTATATGGAGTGTTAGCAGGAAGATTAAAACTTCTTAGAATAGCTGGTAAATCGGTATTTGCCAATATAGAAGATGAGCAAGATAATATTCAAATTTATTTTAATCAAGATATTTTAGGAGAAGAATATTTTGCTATTTTAAAAAAATATCTTGAAGCAGGAGATATTGTTTTGGTTAAAGGTTTTCCTTTTATGACTAAAACAGGAGAATTTAGTCTTCATGTAGAGCAAATTCAAATAGCTACAAAAGCCATAGTGCCTTTACCGGAAAAATATCATGGACTGACAGATATTGAGCAAAGATATAGAAAAAGATATCTTGATATGATTATGAATAGTGAAGTAAGAAAAGATTTTATTTTGCGTTCTAAAATTGTTTCTTACATTAGATCTTTTTTTGATAATAAAGGATTTTTAGAGGTTGAAACACCAATGATGCATCCTATTGCAGGAGGAGCAAATGCAAAGCCTTTTGTGACTTATCATAATGCTTTAGGTGTGGAAAGATTTTTAAGAATTGCTCCAGAATTATACCTAAAGCGTTTGATTGTAGGTGGTTTTGAGGCAGTTTATGAGATTAATAGGTGTTTTAGAAATGAAGGAATGGATTTAACACATAATCCTGAATTTACTACAATCGAGTTTTATTGGGCTTATCACAATTATCATGATTTAATGGACTTAACAGAAGAGCTTTTTGCTATGCTTTTGGATAAATTAAATTTAGGTAAAAAGCTCGAATTTGATGAAAAAATAATTGATTTTTCTAAACCATTTGAAAGAATTACTTATAAAGATGCTTTGAAAAAATATGGCGGTTTAGATGATGAGCTTATTAATAATAAAGAATTAATTTTAGAAAAATTAAAAAAAGATGGTTTTGAAGCCAATGAAAAATTGGAATTAGGTCATTTGCAAGCTGAACTTTTTGATAATTATGTTGAAGATAAGTTGATTAATCCCACTTTTGTAATAGATTTTCCTATTTCTATAAGTCCTTTGTCTAGAAGAAGTGATAAGGATAAGGATATTGCTGAAAGATTTGAATTGTTTATCGCGGGTAGAGAGATTGCTAATGGATTTAATGAGCTTAATGATCCGCTAGATCAATATGAGAGATTCTTAAAGCAAATTGAAGCTAAAAATGCAGGTGATGAGGAAGCATGTGAAATGGATGAAGATTTTGTTAATGCATTGGGCTATGCTATGGCACCAACTGCAGGTGAAGGTATAGGAATAGATAGGCTAGTCATGCTTTTAATTAATAAAAAATCAATTCGTGATGTAGTGCTTTTCCCAGCTATGAGGCCACTTAAAAATGAGGTAAAAGGAGAGTAAATGTTGGAAAATTTTGATAAAGAAATTTTTGATTTAACCCAAAAGGAGTTAGCAAGACAATGTGATGGTCTTGAAATGATAGCGAGTGAGAATTTCACTATACCAGAAGTAATGGAAGTAATGGGGAGTATTTTAACAAATAAATATGCAGAAGGCTATCCTGGTAAAAGATATTATGGTGGATGTGAATTTGTAGATGAAATTGAGACAATTGCTATAGAAAGATGTAAAAAACTTTTTAATTGTAATTTTGCCAATGTGCAGCCTAATTCAGGTTCTCAAGCAAATCAAGGTGTATACATGGCATTGTTAAATCCTGGTGATAGAATTTTGGGTATGGATTTAAGTCACGGAGGACATTTAACTCACGGTTCTAAAGTAAGTTCTTCTGGAAAAGTTTATGAAAGTTTTTTTTATGGGGTAGAGCTTGATGGGAGAATTAATTATGATAAAGTTAGAGAGATAGCAAAAGAAGTTAAGCCAAAACTTATTGTTTGTGGTGCTAGTGCTTATCCTAGAGTGATTGATTTTGCTAAATTTAGAGAAATAGCAGATGAGGTTGGCGCATATTTATTTGCTGATGTTGCGCATATTGCAGGATTGGTTGTAGCAGGTGAGCATCCTAGCCCGTTTCCCTATGCTCATGTTGTAAGCTCTACAACACATAAAACTTTAAGAGGTCCAAGAGGCGGGATTATTATGAGTAACGATGAAGAAATTGCCAAAAAAATCAATTCTGCAATTTTTCCGGGTATTCAAGGTGGTCCATTAATGCATGTAATTGCCGCCAAAGCTGTTGGATTTAAATATAACTTAAGTGATGAGTGGAAAATTTATGCTAAGCAAATCATTAAAAATACTGCTACCTTGGCTCAAGTTCTAATAGATAGAAAATATGATTTAGTTAGCGGTGGTACTGATAATCATTTAATTTTATTAAGCTTTTTAAATAAAGATTTTAGTGGTAAAGATGCAGATTTAGCTTTAGAAAGAGCAGGTATTACAGCAAATAAAAATACGGTTCCAGGGGAAACTAGAAGTCCATTTGTAACGAGTGGTTTAAGACTTGGAACAGCAGCTTTAACAGCAAGAGGTTTTAAAGAGGAGCAAATTGCTATTGTTGCAAATTATATAGCTGATATTTTAGATGATATACAAAATACAAAACTACAAGAAGAGATTAAAGTTAAACTGAAAAATTTGGCAAGTAATTTTATTATTTATGAAAGGGCTTTATTTTGATTACAACTATGGATTTGGCTTTAATTAAAATGGTTACAAGCCATTATTATATTAAGCGTAATGCTATAATTAACAAATATGAGCATAAAGGTAGAATTTTTTTTGATAAATTCGAAAAAGTAAATGCTCCTTTGACAGCTAATGTTATACAAGAACATATGGAAAAAAAGATTATTGTAGCACACTCTTTGATTAATAGTTTTGATAAGGTTGAAAATATTGTATTTGATTACAATGGTTTTAACGCAGAGCGTTTTTGGCATAGAGCACAGCTTGTTTTAAGGGAAGAAGGTTTTATAAATTTTACTGCCTATAAAACAAGAACTAATAATCATTTGCATTTGTATATTCATAAAGGACATACTACTTTTAATGAAGCATGCTCTTTGGGATCAAAATTATCTTTGCTTTTTTCTCAAAAAATGCCTGTAGAGTGGAAAGTTTTTCCTAGTATGGATATACCTAAGGAATTTAATATTTTAACTTTACCTTATGAGGTTTATCAAAAAGAGCGTGGCGCTTCTTGGTCTAAACATATGTAATTTTTGAAAGGATGAAAAATGGAAGAAAACAACAAAAATGAGTTTGATGATATTATCTTGCAAAAAAGCAATAAAAGTGAAAAACTTAAAAAAATTTTACTCAGATCGATTATTTTAATTATTGTGTTTTTGGTAGTAATGATAGCAATGAAGTTAATTAATGATCCAGGCGAGGAAAAAACACTACAAATGCCATCAGAGCCGCAAGAGCAAGCTTCTTATGAAAATAATTTTAATTCTTTGCCTATTACGGATAATACTAAAGAAGAGGATGAATTTGAAGCTTTAGCTAGAAAACTGAAAGAAGAAAGTTCATTGGCTGATGCAAATAATACCATAGAGGAAAAACAGGAAATTCCAAGCAATAGTGTATTAGATCAAATTACATCAACAGAACCAAAAGAAGAGCCAGCTAAGGTGGAAGAAAAACAAGAAGAGATTAAGCCTGTAGAAAAATCTATAGAAAAACCAATTCAAAAACCTTCTGAAAAATCAAAAACTAATGTTGTTGAAAAGCCAAAAGCTCCAGAGCAAAGCAATGCAAATGAATTGTTTGAGAGCATAAAAACACCGCAGACTCAAACACACCTTGCAGCAGGTACTTATATCCAAGTTTTTTCTTTAAGTAGTCTTGATCCAAAGTCCAAAGAATTGAGTATACTTAAAGAAAATGGATATGATTATAAAATTTACAAAACAACAGTAAATGGCAAAGAACTTACAAAAGTTTTAGTTGGGCCTTATAAAGAAAGCGAATTAAAGGCTGAATTAGAAAAGGTGCGTTCTAAAATCGCAAAAGGTGCTTTTACTTTTAGAGTAAAATGAAAATTTTCACAGTTATAGGTGATCCTATTGTGCATTCTAAATCTCCAAGAATGCACAATAATGCTTTACAAGTTCTTAAAAAAGACGCAGTATATACAAGATACCATTTAAAAAATAAAGCAAAATTAAAAGAAATTGTTCAAAAATTTGATGGAGCAAATATTACTATACCTTTTAAAGAAGAAGCGTATAAAATTGCAGATTTTTGTGATGAAAGTGTTAAGCAAATAGGATCTGCCAATACTTTAATAAACAAAGATGGTAAAATTTATGCTTGCAATACAGATTATTTGGGATTTTTAAAAGCAATTGAAAATTTTTTTTCTATTAAAAATGCTTTGATTTTAGGTGCTGGTGGCACCGCTAAAGCTTTAGCTTATGCTTTAAAATCTATAAATATTGAAGTTGCAATAGCAAATCGCTCTAGTGTTAGATTTAAAAATTTAAATAATTATCCATGTTTTTTATATGATCAACTTGATTTAAATACACAATTTGATTTGATAATAAATACGACTAGTGCAGGTTTACATGATGAAAGTTTACCTTGCGAAGAAAGGATTTTAAAAAATATTTTTCAAAAAACTAAGTATGCTTTTGATGTTATTTATAGTAGAGAAACATCTTTTTTAAAGTTGGCACGAGAAAATGGATTAAAAATAAAAGATGGCACGCAAATGCTTTTATGGCAAGGTGTTTTTGCTTTTGAGCTATTTTTAGAGTGTCAAAAAACAGAAGAAATTTATAAAGCCATGGAGATGGCTTTAAAACTTCCTTAGTGACTAAACCAAGATTTGATTTTATCAAACAAGCTTTCTTGTTCTATAAAAGCTTCCTCATTTTCTAAGCCAAAGCTTTTTTCAAGTTGCAATAGTAGATTTTTTTGTTCATCAGTAAGTGTTTTTGGAAATTTTATTTCAATTTGTACAATATGCGAACCAAGTTTTCCATTGTGAATATTTTTAACACCTTCATTAGCTAATTCAAATTTTTGTTTATCTTTTGCACCCACTGGAAGTTTAAGATCAGCTTCTCCTCTTATGGTGGAAATTTTAATTGTCTTTCCAAGAGCAGCTTGGGTAAAAAATACAGGTACTATGGTATATATATCATCATCATGTCTAATAAATTTATTATCATCTTCTACAACGATTTTGATATACAAATCACCTCTTTGAGAAGAATTTGGAAGCTCATTTGCTTTGTTTTGCACTCTAAGACTCATACCATTATCAATACCTTCTGGTATATCAAGTTCTATATGATCTTTTATTTCTTCATAACCATTTCCATGGCATGTTTTACACTTATTTTTTATTATTTTCCCACTGCCCTTACAATGATCACAAGTTTGTACAAAAGTCATAAAACCTTGTCTAACACCAACTTGTCCTTTTCCTCCACAATGAGAACAAATATCTTCTTTTCCATTTTCTGATCCACTACCATTGCATATTTTACAAAATGTTTTATAGGTAAAATCAATTTCTTTTTTGCAGCCAAAAACAGCCTCTTTGAAGCTAATCTTTACCGCTATTTTTAAATCATGTGGATATTTTTTTCCTCTTTCTTTTTTACGCGTTGAGTTTCCAAAACCAAATCCATCTCCAAAAAAACTTGAAAATATATCCCCTAAATCAACATCTCCAAAACCACCAAAACCACCGGCTTGTCCTTTTAATCCTTCTTTGCCGTATCTATCATATATACTTCGCTTTTCATCATTGCTAAGTACTTCATAAGCTTCATTGACAAGTTTAAATTTTTCTTCAGCTTCTTTATCTCCTTGATTTCTATCAGGATGATATTTTAATGCCATTTTTCTATAAGCTTTTTTTATAGTTTCTTTATCTGAAGTTTGAGAAATTTCTAATATTTCATAATAATTAAGTTCCACTTTTTTCCTCTCTTGAAAAATTAATATTATAATTTTAGCAAAAAAATAAATGAATAGTTAAATTATGTGTTATAATATTAAGTTTGTAACATATTTTCACTAATAAGGGGTAGAGATGATTAATGTTTTAATGATCGAAGATGATCCAGATTTTGCAGAGTTTTTAGCAGAATATTTGGCCCAATTTAATATCAAAGTTACTAATTATGAAGATCCGTATTTGGGAATGAGTGCTGGTATAAAAAATTATGATTGTTTAATTCTTGATTTAACTTTACCTGGACTTGATGGTCTTGAAGTTTGTCGCGAAATAAGAGAAAAATATAGTATTCCTATTATTATTTCTTCAGCTAGAAGCGATTTAAGTGATAAAATTGTAGGACTTCAAATAGGTGCGGATGATTATTTGCCAAAGCCTTACGATCCTAAAGAAATGCATGCAAGAATTATGAGTTTAATCCGTCGTTCAAAACGCGTAAATGAAACTCCTGAAAAAATAATCAATTCAGCTTTTAAAATTGATGAAAAAAGACATGAGATTAGTTACAATGAAGAGGTTTTAATTTTAACTCCTGCTGAATATGAAATTTTAAGTTATATGATAAGACAACATGGATTTTCAGTTAGCAGAGAGCAGCTTGTGTATCACTGCAAAAGCTTAAAAGATAAAGATTCTAAAAGTTTAGATGTAATTATTGGTAGGCTTAGAACTAAGATCGGCGATAGTTCGAAGGCACCAAAGCATATTTTTTCAGTTAGAGGGATAGGATATAAATTAATAGGATGAAAGTAACTATTAATCTTAAGATTACCGTTCTTTTTGCAACGGCTTTTTTGTTTGTTTGTGCTTTGTTTGTGCTCTTGGGTAAGGTTCAGGTTGATTCTTATTTAACCAATGAGCAAAATAGACAAAAAGAAATTGTAGAAAAAATTATATATAATTTAGAAAGAAAAGAAGGTTTTTCAATTCATGATTATCTTCTTTCTAAGTCTTTTAAAATAGTTGAAAATGAACGCAGTGCAAAACATATAGTTGCAAAAGGTGAAAAGGTGCTTAAGGTTAATTCTGCTTACGGTAGTTTTTCTTCTATTATTTACCATAATCAAATTTTTTTTTATGTTGAACAAGCTAATTTAAAGCAGCTTTATGAGCTAAATGCATCTACGCGTTTAGAATATTTGTTTTTACTAAGTTTCTTTTTTAGTTTGATTTTGATTATATTTTTATATTTTTCTGTTTTAAGATCTTTAATGCCTTTAAAAATTTTAAAAAAGAAAATTAAAAATATTAGTGCTGGAAAAATAGAACCTTTATCCGAATATTCACAAATTAATGATGAGATTTCAGAAATTTCTTTTGAATTTGACCATGCTATTAATAAAATACAAGAATTAGTAAAATCAAGACAATTTTTTTTAAGAATGATTATGCATGAACTTAAAACACCTATTGGAAAAGGTAGGATAGTTTGTGAGATGCTAGACAATCAAAAGCAAAAAGACCGCTTAGTAGCGATTTTTGAAAGACTTGAATTATTGATTGATGAATTTGGTAAAATTGAAAAAGTTTTATCTAGAAATTGCCAACTAAATTTGCAAACTTATCATTTGAGCTTAATTTTAGAGCAGGCTGAAGATTATCTCATGAGAGATGATTTTTATCAAAAAGTTAAGATTTCTTACAAAGAAGATACTATGATTGTTGCTGATTTAGAACTTTTTTCCTTAATGCTTAAAAATTTGATTGATAATGCTATTAAATATTCTGACGATAAAGCTTGTGAGATTATATGTTCAGGGGACTATGTAATTGTTAGAAATAAAGGGGTTCAACTTAAAAAAACTTTTGATTATTATTTGAAACCTTTTGTAAGAGAACAAAATACTCAAGTTGAAGGTATGGGATTGGGGCTTTATATTATCAATAATATTTGCAATCTTCATGGTTATAATTTAACTTATAGTTATGAAGATGGTTATCATATTTTTAAGATTGTTTTTTCAAGGTTAAAATGACTTGAAAGATTTAGAAAAATTTAATGAATTGGTAAATGCATTTTCTGCATTGCCTACTATCGGTAAAAAGTCCGCATTAAGACTTGCTTATCATGTTTGTATAAAAGATCCTTTGCTAGGTTCTAAACTTGCTTATAGTATTGAAGAATCCATTAGAGGGATTAAAAAATGTATACAATGCGGGGCTTTAAGTGAAAATGAATTATGTGAAGTTTGTTCTGATATAGAAAGAAATAATAATATTATTTGTATAGTGCAAGATCCTAAAGATATATTAATTTTAGAAGATAGTAAAAGCTATGATGGGCTTTATTTTGTACTAGAAAATACCAACGAAGAAAATATTACTAAATTAAGAGTAATGATTGAAAACAAAAATACTAAAGAAATTTTTTTCGCTTTTACTCAAGGCTTAAATTCAGATGCTGTAGTTTTTTTTATAGAGGAAAAATTAAAGGATTTAAATTTGAGTTTTTCCCAAATAGCCCAAGGTATTCCAAGCGGTGTTAGTTTGGAAAATGTCGATTTTATATCTTTACATAAGGCTATTAATCATAGAACTAAACTTGATTGATATATTTTTTAAGTAAAATTATCCATTCATTTTTGCTAATGTCATTTATAATTTCATCGGCAAAATCACAATTTTTAACTCTATTTTTGGTAAAAAGTAAAATTTTATTTTGTGAATTTTGTATTTTATACTCATGTAGTATTTGACTAAAATGTAAAATATCGAACTTTATGACTTCATAATCAACCAAAATTAATCTAAAATTTAATTTTAAAGCGTTCTTAAAATCACTTAGGCTATCTACGATTTGATTATTTGAGCAAAATTGATTGGTTATATTTAAAATTAGATTATTTTCAAAACTAGAAGATTTAAAAATCAATACATTGTATAAATTTGCTATTTGATAACTTTCTTCTTTAAAATTTGTACTTAAAAAATTGATAAGATCTTTGACATTGACATCTACAAATGTGTAGTTTAGCATATTTTTTATTTTCTTCTTTGAAATAATAAAGGAATATTTTTTCTCTACTTTTTGAAAATCATCAAAAATTTCACTACTAATGCCTATGTCTAATAAAATACATTGTAATAAAAAATTTTCAATCATATCATCATTTACAATGCATGCGTGGATATTCTTAAAAATAATATTTTTTGTTTTTGTATTTATTTGATATTTTTTTAAAATCGGTTTTAGTGCAATGGAATTTTCTAATCGCATATAGTTAAAACTTTGAATAAGATATTGCAAGTTTTTTTGTAAAAGTTTGTTTTGTATTTTTTGATCTTGCAATTGTTTTTGCGTTAGCTCAAATGATGTTTTTAATTTTTCTTTTAGATCTATTAAAGAGGTTGAACTTGATATTTTTAAAAATTTTTCTATTTCTTGAATAATGATATTATCTTTTTTAAGTTTTTGATTTTTTATGATTAAATAAATACATGTAGCGATAAATATTAAAATACTAATAGAGGTATAAATATAGAATAATTTTTGATCAATTGGATATAAAAAATAATAATTGAAAAAACATAAAATCAAAGTTAAAGAACTAATAAAAAATATCATAAATTTTCCTTAATTATTTTGGCTATTTTTATATTAGAAAGTGATTTTAATTCATTAAAATCGGCTTTACTGATTTTATCAAAACTACCGTAATAATCTAAAAATTTTTTAATATAACCTTGAGAGATTCCAAGTTGTATCAACTTAGAGCTTTGTAGGTCCTGTTTTCTTTTTGTTTTTTGGTGAAAACTAATTGCGAAGCGATGTGCCTCATCGCGTAATTTTTGCAAAAATTGTAATTTTTTATCATCGGTAGAAAGTTGAATTTTTCCTTCTTGAGTATAAATTTTATCTTTTGCACTTCCTTTTGCTCTATAAGCTTTAGCATCTATTTTTTCTTTAGATATAGCTAAAATATCCACATTTGCTCCAGAACTTTTAATAATATCATTTGCTAGTTTCAATAAGGCATTCCCACCATCAATCAGCCATAAATCAGGCGGTGGATTTTTATCAAAGGATAAAGCTCTTTTACTAAGGATTTGAAGCATTTGATCATAATCATTTTTATAAGATAAATGATAGTGTCTATAAGAGCTTTTATCAAATTTCCCATCTTTGAAGGCTACTAAAGCACCTACAATTGTATCACCTTGCATATGAGAATTATCAAAAATTTCTATATGATTGGGATAATTTTGCAGATTGAAAAAATCTTTTAATTCTTTTAAAAATAAATAACTTTCATTTTTTAAATGCTTTTGTATGTTTATTTTTGCATTTTCTAGAGCAAGCTCGCATAGGGCTTTTTTTTCACCAAGTTTTGGCGATTTAAGGTAAAATTTTTTAGAAAATCTCTCGCTGAGTAGATCTTGCAGTAGCTTCATGTCTTCAAAATCTTTGTGTGTATAAATATGAGTTGATTTTATTGGAGATTCTTGTGTGTAATTTTCTAGAATATATTGTTTATAAATTGCATTTAAGTCAAATTCGTTTTGATTATTAATAGCTAGTATTTTATGATTTGAACTAATGATTTTACCATTATTTATTACAAAACGCACCATGGAGAGTATGTTTTCTTCGCAATAAATAGCATAAATATCAAAATCTTCTAATTTTGCAAGGTCTATTTGTATTTTTACACTTAAATCTTCAATTGTTTTAATTTGATCCCTTATAAGAGCTGCTTCTTCGTAGTTTTCACTCTTTGCGTATTCAAGCATTTTATTTTCTAAATTTTTTGTTAAAGATAAGGGATTTAAAAGAGCTTGTGTGGCTTTTTGGATAATTTTTTCATATTCTTGTTTGGAAATTTTTTGCTCGCATGGACCTTTGCAACGCTTAATCTGATAAAAAAGACAAAGTTCTTTGCAAGATTTCTTTTGTCTTAGCTCAAAAGATAAATATAAAGCATTTAAAAGCTCTTTTGCACCTTTAAAAAACGGACCAAAGTATTTTATTTTATTTTTTTTGATGATTTTTCTTGTAATTTCAAATCTTGGAAAATCTTCATTTAAGTCTATATAAATATAAGGGTAGGTTTTATCATCTCTTAATAATATATTGTATTTTGGGTGTAATTGTTTTATAAAAGAATTTTCTAGTATTAAAGCATCGGCCTCGCTTTTTGTGGTAATAAATTCTAAATGATGGGTTTGACTAATCATCTTTTGAATTCTTAAACTATTGCTAGGATTTGGGCAAAGATTTGGAGTGAAATTAAAATAACTTCTAACGCGGTTTTTTAAATTCTTGGCCTTACCTACATATAAAAGCTTACCTTGTATATCAAAATACTGATACACGCCAGGTAAATTAGGCAAGGTTTTGAGTTCATTTTCAAGCATTTTTTATAAGCTTTCGCAGTTCTTCAAATTTATTATATAAAATAGGATTTTCAAAATGGTTTTTAAAATTTCCATTAGAAAGTTCTAGATGAGTTTTTTTATGTGCGTTAAAAGTATTGTTTTTGGATATAAAGTTTTTGTCGCTAAGTATTTTTACATTTTCCACTTTTGCAAAATTACTCATTGGCTTAGCTAAAATATAGTTTTTTATGAGACTTTTAATCATTTTTTTGGTATTATCGTGATTAAGTTCCATATATGCAATGTGGTGTTTAACTAAAATAATCAAAGTATTATTTTTTATAAAGAGTTTAGTAATCATTTGTTGGTGATTATGGTTAAACAGTTTTAAAAACTCTTTATATTGCAAAAGTGCTTTTAAAGGTCTATAATGTTTATATTTTTTAGAATTAGCAAATATATCAATAACATCACGACTTGTTTTAATTTTATTTTCAACTTCCATTTAATTATTGTAACATTTTTTTTATTAATATTTTTAAGTGCATGTGGTTATAAAGCTGCTCCATTTTATGAGATAAAAGATAATAATGGCAGTGTAAAGGAAATAAAAAAATTTCAATCTTTGGAGAGTGAAATATGAACAGGATGTTTTTTTTACTTTGTTTTGGTGCTAGTTTTTTACTAGCAAATCAAAATCATGAATTAAATTTAGCTTTTAGTGTTTTAGGTGTAAGTGTTTTAATAATTTTTGTATTGGGGTATTATTTTATAGCAGCGGAAGAAAAATATCATATCAATAAAACTAAACCTGCTTTATTTATAGGAACATTTTCTTTTATTGTCATTGGTATATATATGGTAGTAAATGATTTAGACACGCAAATACTTGAAGAAAGTGTTAATCATCTTATCTTGGAAATCGCACAAATTGTGTTTTTCTTAATAGCAGCAATGACTTTTATAGAAGCATTAATAGAAAGATCGGTTTTTGAAACTTTAAAATACAAACTTGTAAGCAAGGGTTATACTTATAGAAAATTATTTTGGCTAACAGGAATTTTGGCTTTTTTTATCTCTCCGATTGCAGATAATCTTACAACGGCTTTGATTTTATCTACTGTGCTTTTAACTATAGATAAACATAATAAAGAATTTTTAATCCCAGGCGCTATAAATATTGTAGTAGCAGCTAATGCTGGCGGAGCTTGGTCGCCATTTGGTGATATTACTACTTTGATGGTTTGGACGGCAAAAAAAGCTACCTTTTTTGAATTTTTTGCTCTTTTTCCTGCTTCTTTTATTGGATGGTTTCTTACGGCTTATTTGCTATCGCGTTATGTGCCTGATATTGAGCCAAAATTTCATAAAGATAATCTAGAAAAAGTTGAAATTAAGCCGGGTGGTAAAGTATTTATTGTGCTTGGTTTTTTAACTATCGCTTTAGCAGTTTTTATCCATAGTATTTGCGATTTACCTGCAATGTGGGGTATGATTTTTGGTCTTTCTTTGCTCAGCTTATATATGTATTTTTTCAATAAAAAACAAGGTAAAAAAGATTTGAATATTTTTCATTATATGACGCGTATTGAAATGGATACTTTATTATTTTTCTTTGGAATTTTATCTGCTGTGGGCGCTTTACATTTTGTTGGATGGCTTACTTATGCTTCCGATCTTTATACAAAATTTGGAGCTACTAGTATTAATATAGGCGTAGGATTTTTATCTGCTATTGTAGATAATGTTCCGGTTATGAGTGCGGTATTAAAAGCTAATCCAAGTATGGATGATACTCAATGGCTTTTAGTAACTCTTACAGCAGGAATTGGAGGATCATTAATAAGCTTTGGCTCAGCAGCTGGTGTGGGGGTAATGGGAAAAATGAAGGGAATTTATACTTTTAATTCTCATTTAAAATATGCATGGACGATTTTAGTTGGATATATAGTATCTATTATAGTTTGGTATGTACAATTTCAATTGTTAAATTTATAAAGGAGTTAGATGAAAAAAGCAGATATTTTGGTTTTGGACTTTGGTTCGCAATATACACAGCTCATTGCAAGAAGATTAAGAGAGCAGGGCGTATATGCAGAAATTTTACCTTTTAATGTAAGTTTAGATGAAATTAAAATTAAAGAGCCTAAGGGTATTATTTTAAGCGGTGGACCGGCTAGTGTATATGCAAATGATGCTTATTTTTGTGATAAAGGTGTTTTTGATTTAAATATACCAGTTTTAGGAATTTGTTATGGTATGCAACTTATGGCATATCATTTTGGTGCAAATGTAGCTCCAGCAGGTCATAAAGAATATGGCAAAGCAACTATAGATATTCAAAATGATAGTGACTTGTTTAAAAATTTACCTAAAAAACAAACGGTATGGATGAGTCATTCTGATAAGGTAGAAAATTTACCACAAGGTTTTGAGGTTTTAGCAATAAGCGAAAATAGTCCTTTTTGTGTATTTGGAGATGAAAAGCGTAAATTTTTTGCTTTACAATTTCACCCCGAAGTTCAACATAGTGAGTTTGGAAAAAGCATCTTAAAAAATTTCGCTAAGTATGCATGTAATTGTGATAGTATATGGAATATGGGATCTTTTGCAAAAACTCAAGCGCAAAAAATTAAAGAAGAAGTGGGTAATGATAAGGTATTATGTGCTGTTAGTGGTGGGGTTGATAGCAGTGTAGTGGCTGCATTACTAGCAAGTGCGATAAAAGATCAAGTGGTAGTAGTATTTGTTGATAATGGTCTTTTAAGAAGCGGTGAAAAAGAGCAAGTTGAATATATGTTTAGACATACTTTAGGTATTGATCTAATTAGTATTGATGCTAGGGAGATTTTTTTAAGTCGCTTAGCAGGTGTTAGGGATCCTGAACAAAAGAGAAAAATTATAGGAAATACCTTTATAGAAGTTTTTGAAGAAGAAGCTAAAAAACATAAAGATGTAAAATATTTAGCACAAGGAACTTTATATACTGATATTATTGAAAGTTCGGTTGTAGGGGCTAGTAAAACCATAAAATCTCATCATAATGTGGGTGGGTTACCTGAAAAGATGAATTTAAAACTTATTGAACCTCTAAAAGAAATTTTTAAAGATGAGGTAAGAGCTTTAGGAATAGAACTTGGCTTGAGTAAAGATGTAGTTTATCGTCATCCTTTTCCGGGACCAGGGCTTGCTATACGCATTATGGGTGAAGTAAATGAGCCTAGTTTGGAGCTTTTGAGAAAAGCTGATGTGATTTTGATTGAAGAATTAAAAAGCAGTGGTTGGTATGATAAAACATGGCAGGCTTTTTGCGTGCTTTTAAATGTGCAAAGTGTTGGCGTAATGGGAGATAATAGGACTTATGATAATGCAGTTTGTGTGCGTGTGGTGAATGCAAGTGATGGTATGACAGCTACTTTTTCTCATTTACCTTATGAGTTACTAGAAAATATTTCACGCCGTATTATTAATGAAGTAGAAGGAATTAATCGTGTGGTGTATGATATTTCTAGTAAGCCGCCAGCGACTATTGAATGGGAATAGTTATTTAGTGCAAAAATAAACAAAAGCAGGAGGGAGATTTTGCCAAATGATAGGTGAAATTTCTACCTTGCTAAAAGTAGTAAAAAGTTTTTTCTTAAAAGCTCTTCCTTTTGGCGTGGGCAGTATATATGCAAATGTTGCAAAGCAACCATTTTCCTCTAAAACTTCATGAATGGATTTTAATAATAAATCTTGTTCTTTGGAATTTAATAAAGCCCAAGGAATTCCAGAAATAATTAAGTCTGCGTTGTTGATTGCTCTTTTTTCTAACATATCAGGTAGAAATTCCGCTGATCTAATTTCTAAATCTATATTTTTTATATTTTGTTGTAGTTTTTTTGCCATATGTGGATTAATTTCAACTGCAAAAAATCTTGCATCATGATTTTTTTGCTTAAGGATATATTTGGTAAAACTTCCTGTTCCAGGTCCTATTTCAATAATATTTTTTGCATGTTGGACATGAGAGGTTATGAGTTTGCTTAGTTTTTTTGAGCTTGCACAAAATGCTCCTGTTTGCTTTGGATTTTTAAAGTATTGATATAAAAACATAGATTAAATACCTAAGATAGTTATTTTTAATAAATTTTAAAATATTATTGTAAATTTATGAAAACAAAGTTAAAATAAGAATTTAATTTTTCTTTAGATCAAGGATTTGGATATGCATGGAAAAATAATGGTTTATGTGGATGGTACTGGAAGAGGAACAGTAATTAATCTTGCAAAAACATTTTTTGAATTTAATAAACATGCTTGGCACGATAAAAGAAGCATGCCAACGGTTGGTATGTTTGTTGAGTTTAGATCCGATGGAAAGCATATTACAGATTTAAGACCTTCTAAATTTCAAGAATTTGGAGATAATGATTTTATCAAAGAAAGAGATTTTTGGAAAACAGATAGTGATGATGAATTGGAGGATTTAAGACTAACAAGGCGTGATGCTTATGTTCAAGAGCTTTATAGAGAA
Organism: Campylobacter lari; assembly: GCF_004357905.1. Classification (NCBI taxonomy): domain Bacteria; kingdom Pseudomonadati; phylum Campylobacterota; class Epsilonproteobacteria; order Campylobacterales; family Campylobacteraceae; genus Campylobacter; species Campylobacter lari. The sequence continues at coordinate 36,546 of NZ_SMTT01000009.1, forward strand.
ACTGATTATGATAATCTTGATAAGATTACTCTAAATTTGACTATCCCACAAGCTATTCAAAGGTATTTTTATAATGAAACACTATCAATCAATGCTGTGAAAGATATTAATACAGATGAGGTGCCATATATTATAGATTTTTTTGCTATGAAGCGTTTTTTACATAAGGCTTTGGATACTTTGCTTTTTTCAGATAATACCATTAACCAAGCTGACTTTTCTGCTATGAAAAATATTATAGTACATCTTGAAATGGCTTATAAAGATATGAAAGATAAACAAAAACATATCAACATGGAGCGTTTGTATGATGAGGTCTTTTTGTCTCATCAATGTCATTATCAAGCCCTTCTTGCTTCGATCGACAATAGGAAAAATAGAAAATTAGCACTTGATCGCCAAATGAGTACTTTGATTACAGATATTAAATCAAAACAAGCGAGAATAGAAACAGAAAGTGGCAAAAAACGACAAGAATTTGAAGAAATGATACAAAGTAAAAAACAAAAGCTTGTTGAAATAAAAAATGAAGTAGATTATTTTACAAAAAGCATTGAAAAATTAGAGGCAATGAGAAAGTCTTTCTATGAAAAAAATCTTACTATTTTTAATAATAGTTTTAATATGGCTAGAGAGAAACTTTTTGAGAAAATTAAACAAGGTTTAAATATATGTGCTACAAAATTAGATATAGAAATTTGGAAAAAATCTTTAAAATCAACAAGTATAAAAAATTCTTATTTTAAAACTGCAAGCGAAATTTCTTTCTGCACTCTTTCTTTTGCTGAACTTTATTTAAATAGATTAAATAAACATGCACTAAATCCAAATGATCAATTATTGCTTTCTTATGTTAAAAAAGTAAGAAAAGAATGTGAAAAAAGTTTTTTAATAGTTACTTCCAATCCTGATTTATATGTTAATATGAAAATCCAAATTTTTGCAATGAATCCTTATTATGTTGTTAAGCATGCACCTAAAAAAGTAAATTATCAAGGATTGATGAAAAATACTGAATTTGATATAGTTTATGTAGATGAAAAAACTATTTGGGCATCTGTTGCTGATGTTATTTTAGAAGGAAAGTATTTTTTAAAAAAGGACTCTAAAACTAAATTCAAAATTTTATAAAAATCCTTTTAAACCCTATTTTTAAGTTTTCTTAGTTATAATTAGAATGCCTAAATGGTTCGATATGGTATTAAAGAGGATCCAACACATTAATTATAAGCTGTGATGTGTGATTTACCGTGTTCTGTGACTTCGTTTGAGTTTTGAAAAAAGCGAGAAGCTGCAGCCTTTAAAAATCACCTAATGGCATACTTTGACTTTTTGAGGGTCAGACACTTATACTCCGGCCATTTGGGTTTTGATATTTTAAGGAAAATAATGAAAATTTTAATATTAGGAAGCGGTGCTAGGGAATATTCTATCGCTTTGGCTCTTCAAAAAACAAATAATAATTTGGAATTTTATTTTGCACCAGGAAATGGTGCTACCGCTAAAATAGGAACAAATCTTAATATGAAAGATCCTAAGGTTATTACAGCTTATGCAAAGGCATCTGAGATTGATCTTTGTATAGTTGGAAGTGAAAATTTTCTAGCAGAGGGTATAGTAGATCTTTTTAAAGAAAATAATATTGCTATTTTTGGTCCTACTAAAGCTGCTGCTATGCTTGAAGCTTCAAAATCTTATATGAAGAGTTTTTTAAAAAAATATAAAATTAAAACAGCTAAATTTTTAAATACAACAGATTATGAGAAAGCTAAGAAATTTATTATGAGTTTAACTCCTCCTATAGTGGTAAAAGCAGATGGTTTGTGTGCGGGCAAAGGTGTGATTATTGCTCAAAGCCATGAAGAAGCTTTAGAGGCTACTAAAAATATGCTTAGCGGAGAGAGTTTTGGTGAAGCTGGTAAGATTGTTGTTATAGAAGAATATCTCAACGGATTTGAATTAAGTGTATTTGCAGTTTGCGATGGAGATGATTTTATATTGTTACCTGCTGCACAAGATCATAAAAGATTACTAGATAATGATAAGGGACCAAACACAGGAGGAATGGGTGCATATGCTCCAAGTATTTTAGCAAGTGAAAATTTATTAGAGCAAGTAAAAAAAGATATAGTAGTACCAACTCTTAAAGGTATGAAAGAAGAGGGTGCTGAATTTGTTGGAGTGTTGTTTATAGGTTTGATGGTTGTAAATAATAAACCTTATGTTTTAGAATACAATGTGCGTTTTGGTGATCCTGAGTGCGAAGTTTTGATGCCTTTGATAGAAAATCCTTTGGATTTATTTTTAGCATGTGTGAATAAAAATCTTGCAAATACTCGTATAAAAATCAAAGATGAATTTGCAGTAGGTGTGGTTTGTGCAAGTAAAAACTATCCTTATAAAGATTCTCCAAAAGCATTAATTGATATAGGAGAAATTCCGCAAAATTCTCATATTTCTTATGCTGGAGTAGTTTTAGAAAATAACAAACTATATGCTAGTGGTGGTCGTGTATTAGTTTGTGTAGGAATTGGAAAAAGTATTGAAGAAGCGCAAAAAAACGCTTATATGCTTTGTGATAATGTTCATTTTAAAGGAAAACAACATAGAAAAGATATTGCTTTTCAGGTTCTTAAATGAGTGCAAATCAAGAATTATTTGACAAACTAGAAAAAGAAGAGCTAAAAATAGCAAGTTTTAAAAAAAGATTTTTAGCTTATATTGTTGATAGTTTTGTGATTTTAGCTATTGTGAGTATTATTTTATTTGATAAGATTAGTTCTATGCAAACTTATGATGAAATTCACAATCTTTTAATACGTTTTGCTGGTGGAACTTTAATTTTGCAATTTACATATCATAGTCTATTTACATATTTATATGGTGCAACTTTAGGAAAAATGCTTTTGAAGATTATGGTTATTGATCAAAACTTATTAGATAAACCAAATTTCATTCAAAGTGCTTTAAGAGCAGGTGTGAGGCAAATTAGTGATATGTTGTATGGTTTGGGTTTTGCTTGGGCTTTAAGCAATATCGTTTTAAAAACTTGGCATGATTATGCGGCCAAAACAGTGGTGATAGATCTTGCGTAAAATATTACTTTCTTTGGCTTGCATAGGAAGTTTATATGCTTCTAAAGTAGATATCTATGCTTTGGATGTTGTTAAAAAAAATGATATTATAGAGGCAAAAAATAATGTAGTTGTGGTATCTGATTTTTATTTGATAACTGCAAGCGAGGCTAAATTTAATGAAACAACAAAAGATTTGGAGCTTTTTGGAGATGTTAATATCTTAAGGGGGCAAAAAGAAAGAACTAATTCTACTTATACGAAGATTAACTTAAAAGATAACACTACAGCTTTTAAAAATTTATTTTTTTCAAATAATGATTTGGAGGTTTGGCTACAATGTCATCAAGCTAAAATTGATGACAAATTTGTAATGAGTAAAAAGTCTGTTGTATCTAGTTGTAATGTTGAAAATCCTGATTGGGAAATTCGTTTTGATGAAGGCAAATTAAACAAAGAGAGTAATTTTTTACATCTTTATAATGCAAGATTATATGTAAAAAATGTTCCGGTGATGTATTTACCTTATTTTGGTTTTAGTGTAGATACTAAAAGAAAAAGCGGATTGTTAATTCCCCAAGTAGTTTTAAAACAAAGTGAAGGGCTATATTATAATCAGCCAATTTATTATGTTATTGATGATAATGCGGACATTCAATTTGAACCTCAGATTAGAACAAAAAGAGGTTATGGCTTATACTCAACTTTAAGATTTATTGATACCCCTTATTCTCAAGGTGAAATTAGCGGTGGTATTTTTGGCGAAAAATCAAGTTATAAAAGAGAAGAAAATTTAAAAAATAAAGAACACTATGGTTTAGAGGTTAAATATTCAAATGAATCTTTATTTAAAAGTCTTTTAGGTGAAGAATTTCAAGAGGGTTTATGGGTTGATGCTACTTATTTAAATGATGTTGATTATATGAATTTAAGTTCTAGCGCAAAAACCGAAGCTTCTTTAGTTACTTCTAAAATAAATTATTTTTTATCAGATGATGATAATTATTATGGTGCTTATGCAAAGTATTATATAGACACTTCTAAAATTAGCAATAAAGATACTTTACAAGAATATCCATCTTTTCAATATCATAGATATTTAAATGGATTTTTTGATAATTATATACAATATAGCTTGGATGCTTCTTTTCATAGGTATTATAGACATACGGGTATTTATGCTAAAACTTTAGATTTTGATTTACCTTTAATTTATCATACGAGTTTTTTTGATGATTTTTTAAATTTTGCTTTCACAGAAAGGATATATGCAAATTTTGTAGATTATTCTAACACAGATGTTAAAAACCAAGAACATTTATTTAGAAATTCTCATAATTTTTCTTTATATACAGATCTTTCAAAGCCATATGAAAATTTTTATCATACTCTATATTTAGGGGTTAATTATTTTCTACCTGGAGCTAAATCGGGTGAAATCACTGAAGATTTTGTAGAGTTAAAAAATGATCCTGAGCAACTTAATTTTTCAATGTATCAGTATTTTTATAATACTTTAGGCAAAAAAAAATTATATCATAACTTGAAGGTTAAATACTTTACTAAAGAAGGTAGCTTTGGTGCTTTTGATAATGTTGTAGAATATTTTTACAATGATTATATAAGTTTAAGAAATGAAGCTGAATATTCTGGAGCTGATAATCGTTTTGATAAGGTTTTTAGTGAAGCTTTGTTTGATTATGGTGAATGGAAGATTAGTTTAAACCATGCTTATAGAATGTATGAAAATGAAAAATATAATTTTATAGGGACTAAAGCCCAATATGATATAAATACTAATTATCAAATTTTTGGTGGATTGTGGTTTGATTTGAACAAAGAACCTGAAAAATGGGAAATAGGTTATACTTATCAAAGAAAATGTTGGAATTATTCTTTGATGTATCGCAAAGATATTTCACCTAAACTTACAAGTGGTGGTATTAGTGCTAAAGATCAAAGTGGTGTATATTTTATGTTTAATTTTTATCCATTAGGCGGGGTATCTTATGATTTTTCTTTAGAGGAAAATGAAAGGTCGATATGATATTTTTTGAAGATGAAAAAGATGCACTTGAGAAATTATATGATATATTGCCATTAAACAAACTAAAAGATTATATTATTATTACACCTTCTTTAAAATCGATAGTTTTTGTTGATGCACTAGCACAAAAATTAGAAATTCCATATGATTTTTTATTTACAGAACAAATTAAAGCTCCTAATAATGATGAATGTCAAATAGCTATGATTAGTGAAACAAAGGAGTTGGTTTATAATGAGGCTTTAGTTAAAGCTTTTGATATAAGTTTAGATTATATTTATGGTGAAGCCAATAGAACCTACGAAGAAAAAATTTTAAAAAATGTGTATCGTTATAGAAAAGGAAATCTTTTAAAAGATTTAAAAGGGAGAAATATTTTAATATTGCATGAAGGTTGCGAAAGTGGAATTACTGCTTCTTCATGTATTAAAAGTTTGTTAAAAGAAGAAGTAAATAGTATTGTTTATGCTACTGCTTTAATGCCAAGTGATGTATATGAATATATCGGTGTTTTTGTAGATGAGGTTTATTGTGTGCAAAAAATTGATCATTTTGTGAATATTGAGTTTTATTTTAAAAATAAAACGATTTTGCAAGCTCATGAAATTTTAGATATTTTAGAAGAAAGTAAATATTATCTTCCATTAAAGAGATAAATTTATATCTAAACAATAGGTTGTTTAGATATAAATTTATAGGCAAAACAAAAACAGGCTTTTTAAGTTTTAATTTTTAAAATTTAAAAAGCTTATTTGGTTTTTGCCTATGATGAAAATATTAAAGGAAAAATCATGCGACATGAAATAAATATTAATAATCATCTTGAAATATTTGAGACTAATAAGGTTGCAAAACAAGCAGCGGGTGCAGTTTTAATGCAAGAAAAAAATGCTGTAGTTTTGGCAACTGTTGCTAGAGAAGAAAAAATGGTAGAAGAGGATTTTTTACCTCTTACGGTACAATATATAGAAAAAGCTTATGCGGCAGGAAGAATTCCAGGTGGTTATGTAAAAAGAGAAACTAAACCAGGTGATAATGAAACTTTAAGTGCAAGGATTATAGATAGAAGTTTAAGACCTCTTTTCCCAAAAGGCTATGCTTATCCAACTCAAATTGTAGTAATGGTTCTTTCTGCTGATCCTGAAGTAGATCTGCAAGTGATGAGTTTAAATGCCGCAAGCATTGCTTTATATTTAAGTGATATTCCTATAAAAGCGCCAGTTTGTGGTGTAAGAATAGGTCGTATGAATAATGAATTTGTTTTAAATCCAAGCAATAGTGAATTAAAAAATAGCACCCTAGACCTTTATGTGGCGGGTGTTAAAGATGAGCTTTTAATGATAGAAATGAGAGCTTTAGCAAATAAACAAAATGATCAACATTGTATGAATGAGCTTAATGAGGATGATGTTTTAAAGGCTTTAGAATTTGCAGGCAATGCGATTTTGCGTGGCTCTAATGAATATGAAAGAGTTTTTGCTGCTTATAGAAAAAATTCCAAACTTGAATTTAAAATAGAAACAGATGGTGGTAAAATTGTTGATTTTATTAAAAATTCTTATATCTCAAAGCTTAAAATTGCAATTAACCAAATGGCAAAAAGTGAAAGAGCAAGTGAAATCTCACAAATAGCAAAAGAGATTGAAAATGAAGCTAGTGCTATTGAAGATGAATGGAAAATTGAAGATATTGAGAAAGCTTTATATTTGTGCAAAAGAGAGCTTGTTAGAAGTCAAATTCTTAATGAAAATAAAAGGGCAGATGGTAGAGGCTTGAAAGATGTTAGAAAGATAGATATAGAGACAAATATTCTGCCAAATGCACATGGATCGTGTCTTTTTACTAGAGGGCAAACTCAAGCTTTAGTTATAGCTACTTTGGGAAGTGATAATGATGCACAAATGTCAGATTTGTTAACAGAGAAAAATCCAATATGCGAAAAATTTATGGTAAATTATAATTTTCCAGGTTTTTCTGTAGGTGAGGCTACTCCTATAAAAGCTCCAGGTAGAAGAGAGTTAGGGCATGGAAATTTAGCAAAAAGAGCTTTACATCCTAGTATTAATACGGATTATATTCACACTATTCGTTTAGTGTCTGAAATTTTAGAAAGTAATGGTTCTAGTTCCATGGCTACTGTTTGTGGTGGTGCTTTGGCTTTAAGAGCCGCAGGGGTAAAAAGTGAAAAACTAGTGGCAGGTGTGGCAATGGGACTTGTTTTTGAAGATGAAAAATATGCTATTTTAACAGATATTATGGGTCTTGAGGATCATGATGGAGATATGGATTTTAAAGTAGCAGGGAGTTACGAGGGAATCACTGCTTTGCAGATGGATATAAAACTTGGCGGTATAGAGCAACAAGTTTTAAAAGAGGCTTTATATCAAGCAAAAGAAGCTAGGGAACACATTTTACAATTAATGGAAGAGGCTAATCAAAACATAGTTGTTAATGAAACAATTTTACCAAAGATTGAAATTTTTAATGTAGATCCAAGTAAAATCCCTGATATTATTGGCCAAGGTGGTAAAACTATAAAAGAGATTATAGAAAAATTTGAAGTTAATATTGACTTAGATAGAGATAAAGGTGAGGTTAAAATAGCAGGAATTAATTATGATTTTATTTCTCAAAGCAAAGAATATATATTAAATTTAGTTCATTCTAAAGGTTCTAATAAAAAGCGCGATAGAAAAGAAGTGCCTAAATTTGATATCGGAGAAGAATTTATAGGAAAAGTTCAAAAAGTTGTAGAATTTGGAGTTTTTGTAGAACTTAGAGATGGCGTAGATGGTTTATTGCATAATTCTAAATTCAAGGAAAAGCTAGAAATTGGTAACGAGGTTAAGGTTAAGGTGGCAGAAATTAAAAATGGAAAAGTGTCATTGGACTTAGCTTAATTGTTTAAATTTAAGCATATTTAAGAATATGCTTAAATTTTTATTTTAGATCTTGACAAAAAAATATTCTTTTGGCATAATTTCATTTTTTG